>CADCQA010000165.1 GCA_902803415.1 uncultured Spirochaetaceae bacterium
CCCTACCCTTCCCCGCAGCTGGTACAGCTGGCTGACACCGTACATATCGGCACGGTCAATGATGATGGTATTCACGTTCGGGATGTCAATGCCGTTTTCGATGATGGTAGTTGCAACCAGCACGTTGAAACCGCCCATCTTGAAGCGGCGGAAAATGTCATCAAGCTGCTCACTGGACATTTTTCCGTGGGCAACATCAACCATCATCTCCGGAACAAGGTGTTCCAGCTTGATTCGTGTTTCTTCCAGCGTTTCCACGCGGTTATGCAGGTAGAACACCTGCCCGCCCCGCTCCACTTCGCGCCGGATGGCAGTTGCAATTTTTTCGTCGGAGTACGCTTCGATGGCGGTCTCGATGGGCTGGCGGTTCTGCGGCGGAGTGGTCAGCAGACTCATGTCGCGGATTTTCAAAAGACTCATGTGGAGCGTCCGGGGAATCGGCGTTGCGCTCATCGCAAGAGAATCGATGTTTGTTTTCAACACTTTAAGTTTTTCTTTATCTTTTACACCGAAACGCTGCTCCTCGTCTATAATCATCAGTCCAAGGTCTTTGTACACAACATCTTTCTGGATAATGCGGTGCGTACCGATAAGAATGTCAACTTTGCCTTCCGCCAGGCGGGCAAGCACTTTTTTCTGCTCTGCCGGGCTCACAAAGCGTGAAAGCATGGAAATCTGCACGGGGAAATTCCGAAAGCGTTCAATGCAGTTTTCATAGTGCTGCTCGGCAAGAATAGTCGTAGGCGCAAGAAATGCAACCTGTTTGCCGCCCATCACCGCCTTGAATGCAGCACGCATGGCGATTTCCGTCTTGCCGTAACCTACATCGCCGCAGACAAGCCGGTCCATCGGCACGGGGCGCTCCATGTCGGACTTGATATCCTGCGTGGCAGCAAACTGGTCGGGAGTATCCTCGTACGGGAAAGCTGCTTCAAAGGCCGCCTGCCACTCACTGTCCTTGGGGAATGCAAATCCGCGTGATGCCTTGCGCTTGGAATAGAGATCGATGAGCTTTTCGGCAATCTCTTCAACTTTCTGCTGCACCTTTGCCTTGCGGGAAGACCAGGACTTTGAGCCGATACGGTCAAGCCGGGGCTTCTCGCCCTCGCTGCCGATATAGCGCTGCACCATGTTCACCTGCTCAATCGGCACAAAGGCGAATTCCTGGTCAGCATACTCAAGCTTGATGTAGTCGCGTTCCATGCCCATTGACTTTACGCGCTCGATGCCCTTGAACATGCCGATGCCGTAGTTCACATGCACCACGTAGTCGCCGGGTGTCAGTTCTACAAAGGTGTCGATTGCGCGGGACTTTGCCCGGCGGATTGATTTTGGTGCAGCTTTCCGGCGGCCGAATATTTCGCTTTCCTGTATGACCAGCACTTTTTCGTCAGAGACGGAAAAGCCTTCGGTGATTGCCTGCGGAAACACATGCACGGGGAACTGACTTCTGTCCTCCGGCTGCTCCGTATAGTCCCTGACAACTTCCCGGATGCGGAGCGCCTGATTGGGGTTATCCGCAAAAATGAAGATGTGCCAGCCTGACTGCTGCAAAGAACTTAATTGCTCCTTAAAATAATTAATATTTCCGAAGAAACTCTGCGGTGCCTCACAGTGCAGGTGGAATACGCTGCCGCTGTCAGGGGAAAGAGGCATGGCAGCAGCAACTGCATTACCGGTATCAGCTGAACTTTCGCCGGTACCGGCGCTGCCACTGTCAGTTCCCGCGGCATCCAGCGTTTCCATGGTTTCCAGCGAACGGAACAGGATATGCCGCCCGTGGCTCTGTGCAAGCGCATCAAAGTCAAAGAGCATGTACGAAGGCAGCAGCACGGGGAATTTCTGCCGCATGGTCCGGTACGATACATCGTATTCGTTGCGGAGCAGTTTTTGCGCGTTGCAGAGGCGGTCATAATCATAGAAGAAAACAGTTGTGCTTTCTGCCGTATAGTCGAGCACGGAATAGAATTTGTCCCACAGGACTCCGTAGAACAGTTCCTCGCCTTCGGATTCACGCTGCACGGAAAGCTCCGTGAGCAGGCGCTCTTTTTCCTGCCGGGCCTCGTCGGTCAGGGCAAGGTGGATGCTTCCCTGCCGCACGGTGCCGTCCATGGCGGCTGCTTCCGCACGTTCAGCCTCATCACGCATGCTTTCTGCCGAAGCATCGTCCTGCGCCGGGCCGGAATCAGAAGACTGCCGCGCACCGGATTTCCGGCGGGCATCATATTCTGCAAAGGTATTGATAATACCTTCTTCATCTTCCTGCTGCAGAATCTGCTCCAGCTTCGCACACAGTTCATCAGTCCAGAGAACTTCTTTCATCGGATAGATGAGGAGCGAATCGGTATTACCCTTCGATGACTGAGTTTCCGTATCAAAGGTCTTTATCTGTTCCACAGTGTCAAAGTCAAAAACGATGCGGCTTGCATACTGCTCGCCCGGCATAAAAATGTCCAGAACTTCACCGCGAAGGGCAAATTCTCCCCGTACGCTCACACGCGGAACACGGATATAGCCGTAGCCGGCAAGCGTAGCAGCAAGTTTTGAACTGTCAAAGCTCTGCCCCCTGCGGATTTTGCACAGCTGGGAACGTACATAAGACGGCGGCGGCACGGGCGTCAGCAGGGCCCGCTGCGTGATGACAAAAATGCGGGGCTTTGCAGATTTTGCAGCCGGAGAGGCAAGCTTGGCAAGCACACCTGCCCGTTCTCCGAACACGGACGAGCCTTTTGCCGCCGGGCGGTACGGAAGCATGCCCCACCACGGAAGCTTCAGCACATCGGCACTGTCACCAAGTATGGTATTCAGGTCGGTTTCACATTCATCGGCTTCCTTCTGGGACGGCACAATGATAAGGCAGTCCTCCTGGGGCTGCCCGTGCGCTCTGCCGTACTGTTCTTCATGGATTGCATCAAGGCGGCGGCGTTCCAGAAACTGGGCCACAAAAAAGCCCGGCAGGCTGCCCTTCAGCCCCGAAATTTCTGCAGGAAAACCAGAGTCACCGTCAGCACAGGCAACGGCAGTCCCGTGCAGTTCCTTCCAGGACTTCAGGAGCGGGACAAGCGATTCATTTAGTGATAAATTATTTTCCATATTTGACCGATATATAAGTGATAGGAAGCTTCCCAACACACCATCATGGTGCAGGATCTCCTGCCTGTTCCTTGCAGGAACGGGACTTTTCCGCGGTTTATCTTTAAAATAAATTTAAAGATGCCTTAAAAATTTAACTAAGTCTGAACGTTCAGACGGGAGTTACTGTTGTGAAACGAACACTGCTTGCCATTATAACAAGTTTTACCGTTTTTGCCCAGCTCTTTGCGGCAGAAACAACGGCCGCCCTTGACACGGATGCAGCTGCTTTTGCAAAGAATGCTGCCGTTTCCATCAAATTCTACGACCGCACCATGTATTATCCGGGGAATACGATGAGTAACCCCGTCCAGATTCACGTGACGATTACCAATACCGGCAGCGATACCCTGCGCTTTAAGCTTGCTGACGACAAAATGTTCAGCATTGACTTTGAGGCCTATGACATAAAGAATGCCCAGCTGAAAAACACGGATTCCCTTATCCGCAAGCGGACCACGAGCCGCACTGTCTATTTCCGCGAGATTGCCATTGAGCCGGGTGAAGCATATTCGTTCATTGAGAATCTTAAGGACTTCATCAACATTAATTCTCCTTCTATATACTATGTGAACCTGCGCTTCTATCCGGAGCTGTACAGCGATGTTGCAAATTATGTGCCGTCCAACCGCCTGAGCCTTGAAGTGCGTCCCTCCCCGTCTGCGGCATCTTCCAACAGGATTCCTGTGGAAGCAGCGACTGCTGCCGTGCTGCAGCCCGAGGCCATCAGCCCGGACAAGGTGATTGAGCAGACCATCATTGCACGCCAGCGGAGCCTGTGGGATCAGTTCTTCCTTTATATGAACGTGGAAGAAATGCTCAAGCGCGACCCGTCACGGAGCCGCCGCTACAACTCTGAGAGCGCAGACGGCAGGAATCAGATGATTGAGGCATTCAAGGCAGATTTGATGCAGAGCCGCATTGAAACGAATATCGTCGCCATTCCTTCCGATTTCACCGTGGAGACGACCACCTACTCCCAGACAGAAGGTACGGTAAAAGTGACTGAATTCTTCAAGAACGAAACCTACACTGAAAAGAAATTATATACCTACTATGTGCGCCAGCGCGACGGCATCTGGCAGATTTATAACTATACCGTTGACAACCTCGGTACCGGGGCGGACTGATTCCTATGGCAAGAAGCGGGCAGGCAAAATATTTTTGCGAAAACTGTGGCAGTGAGGTTGCGGCAAATGCCCGTTTCTGTCCTCATTGCGGCCGCTTTTTCTCCTCGGTACGCTGTCCGCAGTGCGGGTATACCGGCGGCGTGAATGCCTTCAAGAAAGGCTGCCCGCGCTGCCACTATGCAATGACCCAGGAAGATATTTTTGGTGTCCCCGCTGCGGCCGCTGGTGCCGGAAAGAAAAAATCCCTGAAGAAAAAGAACCGGAAGAAGCTTTCACGGTCTGCTGCCGCAGAACCGGCTGGGGACGAGGTTCCTGTATGGATGTATATCGGCAGTGTTGCCGTCCTGATTCTTTTCTTCTGCATTGTCCTTTTTCAATGCGGAATCATTTAAGCAAGAAGATTTCACGTCTATTACGCAGTTCGGAAAGCAAAGGTTTCCGAGCCGTCCTATGAAAGCAAACGTATTATGGGCATACAAGATTTCATTTCCAGTAACAATATCCGCCTTGATCAGCAGCTCAAGTTCACGGTGGAAATAGACAAGATGACGGCTATTCTGCGCCGGACAGTCCTTATCGACAAATCACGGCGCGAAAACGATGCCGAGCATTCCTGGCACATTGCCGTAATGGCACTGCTTTTCTCTGAATATGCTTCCGAAGCCGTGGATGTGGGACGCGCCGCAAAGATGTGTGTTGTCCATGACCTCATTGAAATCTACGCGGGCGATACCTTTGCATACGATGCAAAGGCGAACGCAGACAAGGCTGAACGTGAAAGCGCAGCCGCCGGCAGGCTCTTTTCGCAGCTGCCTGCAGAACAGGGCGCGGAACTCCGCTCGCTCTGGGAGGAGTTTGATGCCATGCAGACTGCAGATGCAAAGTATGCCGCCTGTATGGACCGCCTGCAGCCCTTTCTTCACAATACCCTCACCGACGGACATACGTGGGCAGAAAGCGGCACCTGCCGGGCGGCCGTAGAACAGCGCATGGCTGTCATCAGGGACTTCATGCCGAAAGTTTACCAGTGGATAGAAAAGAACCTTGATAATGCAATAGAAAAAGGCTGGCTGAAGGCATAGTTTCCTTCTCAGTACCAGCAGTCATGAAGCGGCAGGCAGGCTTTCCACCGCGGGCAGAGACTTTTGAAAGCAAACTGATAACACGAAGCATCTGTGGTGCATAAAAAAAGACCGTCTTAAAGACGGTCTTTTCATTTGCCCGGAACCTGACTTGAACAGGCACACCTCGCGGCACTAGTACCTGAAACTAGCGTGTCTACCAATTCCACCATCCGGGCAAGTGATAGTAGTATAAGGAAAATAAGATTTTTAGTCAAGTGCTTATAGAGCTTTTTATTGAAAAAAAATGCTCTTTATGTGTTTTTTCGTCCGGGAAACGTAAGGACTCCGCAGTAAAGCAGAATGCGTCCCCTTCCCGCGAGCCGGGAGCATACAGGCTGTCTCCCTGGATGGGGAACCCAAGCCATGCAAGATGACAGCGGACCTGATGACGGTAGCCCCTGCTGATGCAGCAGGCAGCTTCCCAGATACCGGCATTCCGGTGCAGTGAAACCTCTGTACTGTACAAGGCCGGTGACGCTTTCCGGCGTGCAGCCTTCCCCGCCTGTGCTGTTACGGGGCGGACCGCCCTGCCGCGTTCCCCGTAGGGACGGAAATATGACGTAATGGTTCCCTCAAAACCGTTTTCCGTCACAGCTGCCGGGGCTGGAGGAAAAGCTCCAAGCTGCTCCCTGCAGTCCGGGCGGCAGGTACAGATTGCATGGTAGTGCTTGATAAACAGCCCGCGCTGCTGCACATCCAGCAGATAGGCATAGTATTCCTGCGTAGCGGCAATCAGCAGGATGCCGCGGGTTGCTGTATCAATCCGGTGCACAAGTCCGTGCTCAACAGTTTTTTTGCCGCAGACTGCGTCCAGCCCCGGATAGCGTGCAGCAGCCTGCGTATAGGCGCTTTCCTCACCGGGATGCAGGGGGGCACTCGGCAGCCCGGAGGGCTTGTCGAGTATGACAAAGGGTTCTGTGTCCGTGGGCGGATGAATGATGCGGATGCAGGAAGCGCTGTCCATGCCTACCGGTCCTTGGGCAGCACCGTCTTTGGGTAGCGCTTGTGCAGATCCTTGAGCACCCGCAGGAAACGCCGGGGCGTGGGGGATTTAAATGTCGTCCGTTCGGTGCATCCGGGCAGACGGATCGCCAGCAGATGTGCATGCAGCATAAGCGTTGCCTGCGGAAAAAGCTTGTCCTGCCGGGCATAGATGGAATCGCCCAGCACGGGACAGTTCAGGTAGCGCATGTGTACGCGGATCTGGTGCGTGCGCCCGGTGGCAATGCGGATGCGCATAAGCGAATATTCTCCGTAGCAGGCTATGCAGTTGAATGCGGTCTCTGCGAATTTTCCCTCTGTTGTGTCCGTGACGGCACGGAACCGGCGGCGGTTCTTTGGGTCGCGGATAATCTGCGTACGTATAATTCCGTGCTGGTGCTGGGGGCGCCCCATACAGATGGCAATATATTCCTTTACGAGCGAAGCATGCTTGCGGAACTGGGCACCGAGCCATTCCTCTGCGTCGCGGTGCTTTGCCGTAATAATGACGCCGGACGTATCCTTATCCAGCCGGTGTACAATGCCCGGCCGCCGCTGCGCAAGAATTTGCGGTTCAGGAACGCCTTCCAGCTGGGGAATTTTGCTGCGCCCCCAGTGGTACAGCAGGGCGTTCACCAAAGTTCCCGTCCAATTCCCGCAGGCGGGGTGCGTCACCATTCCCTGAGCCTTGTCCACAACACAGACATTGTCATCCTCATACAGTATGGTAAGCGGGATATCTTCCGGCTCTATGTCTGTGGGGATATTCTCTTCCCATTCTATGTCCAGCCGGTCGCCGGCCTTCACCTTGTACGAGACCTTTTCCTTCTTACCGTTCACCAGAATTTCAACAACGCCGCTCTTGAGCTTGCTGCGGTTCATGCCGTCCGGCAGAGATGCAATATATTTGTCCAGCCGTTCACGGCCTTCAAACGAAAGAGGAACGCTTGTTGAGAAATACGGCATTCTACGGCTCTTCCCCGTTTTCCCCAGAATCGGCCGGAGGGCTGTCCTGATTTTTCCGCAACAGCTCCGCGGCTTCTTCCGGAGTGATGGGGCGCACGTTTTCCCGCTCGGAGGCTTCCTTCAGTGCACGCCGCTGTTCAGCCTTCTGGCGCTGCACGTACGAAATGATATAGTCGGTCAGGCCCACCGCCAGGCTGATGCCGAGCGACGTTCCCACCACACCGATGATTTCGCCGGTCGAAAAACCGTTGTTCTTGTCGAACGGATTGGGAAATTTGTCTCTCTTACCTGAAAAATAGAGGAAAGAGCTGTAGCCCGCCGTTGCCCCGATAGTGACGAAAGGCAGCGACCCCAGGGTAACAATCTCGGCCCTGCGCAAATCCTTTGACCACTGAGGAAATTCGTCCTCACTGTACGGAACCGGCTCCGTCGAATCCGCGCTTTCAGCGGAAGTCTGAGCCTGCACAGTAAATGAAGATAAAAGCGAAACTGCAAGGAATGCAGCCAGAATTCTTCCTTTCATACTACGCCTGCGCCCGTGCGCCGAACAGCGCCGTGCCGATGCGGACTTCGGTGCTGCCCTCCTCGATTGCTATTCTGAAATCCCCGCTCATGCCCATGCTGAGCGCATCTATCCGCAGCATGGGGAATTCCGAACGAAGCTTCTCCTGTAACGCACGGAGCGCCGAGAAAGATTTCCGGATTTCCTTTTCATCTGCGGTAAAGGGAGCCATTGTCATCAGACCGGCGGGCACGATGTGCGGGTACAGTCCTTCTGCACAGTGCCGGGCAGAGAGCATCAGGGCAGATTCATCCGGGTAACCGCTCTTTGAGTCTTCGCCGGTGTGCAGCTCAAAATACACTTCCATGGTCTTTCCCAGCCTGGCGCAGTGTTTTTCCAGTTCTGCAAGCAGCTCTTCGCGGTCGGCAGATTCAATGCAGGTCGCGATTTCCGCAGCTTTCTTCACCTTGTTGAGCTGCAAGGCACCGATGATGTGCAGCGAATAGTCTTTGCCGGCAGCCTGCAGCTCCCCGAATTTGGCGCAGGCCTCCTGCACGCGGTTTTCGCCAAAAAGCAGCTGCCCCGTTTCCATGGCAGCACAGATATCCTCGACGGGATGGAATTTGCTCACCGCGCAGAGCTGTACGCTTCCTTGTGCACGCCCCGCCTTTGCTTCGGCTTCATGTATCTCATCATGAACTTTTTTAAAGTTATCCTTAATTTCATCAGCAGTCATTGCAATGCCTCTCCAAGCGTCACCGGCGGCTTTACGTACAGGCCGGCGCTTCCCCAGTATAACAGAAGCAGGGGGCAAACGTCTACGGCTTTGCGCTTTGAGCCGCCTCGTGCAGGGCTTCCGTCAGCGCGACAAATTGCGCAACGCCAAGGTTTTCCGCCCGCTCGGACTTGTCCAGCCCCGCCTGCCGGAAAATGCTGTCCGCATCAGAGCCCTTCGGCAGCAGCGGCTTTATGTTGTTCAGCAGGGTCTTTCTTCGCTGGGAGAACAGGGCATGCACGGTTTTCACGAACAGCGGCGGCATGGTACAGCGGGCCGGGTGCTGCTTTGGCGTCAGCAGCACCGCCTGAGAAGAAACCTTGGGACGCGGCCAGAAATTGCCGGGTGCAAGCTCCATGGAAAGCTTTACGTCGTAGAGCCACTGGCACAGCACGCTGAACGCGGAATACTGTTCTGTTGACGGAGCCGCCGCCATCCGCTGCGCAACTTCCTTCTGCACGGTAAATACACAGCGTGCAAACGTCAGGTTCCGTGTTATCGTATCTGCAATGAATGTTGCGGCGATATTGTACGGCAGGTTCCCGAACAGCCTGATGTCCGCTGCCGGGATTTCCGGCTGCCGTTCAAGCTCATGACGCCATGTCCGCAGCACATCCCCTTCAACTATGCGAAAACGGTCCTGCCGGGCATAATCCTCAAAAAACTGCCCCAGCAGGGCGATAAAACCGCGGTCTATCTCGAATGCAGTTACGTCGGCGCCGCTCCGGAGCATTTCGTCCGTCATGCAGCCAAGCCCCGGCCCGATTTCCCACACACGGGCGCCGGAATCCAGCTCCAGCAGCCCGGCGATTCTGGTGCGGGCGGCGGGGTTCACCATGAAATTCTGCCCGAATTTCTTCTGCATCGCCATGCCGTGCTGTTCCATAAAGGCCTTCAACGCGGCCGGAGCGTTATAATCTGGGTGTTCTGTCATATTGCGTCATTCCTTTGCTGCACTACAAACGGCGGCACGCGGGCAAAAAGCGGCACCGCACATGCAATCACATTGTAGAGCAGCTTCAGTATACACCCAAAGAGCGGTGAAAGAAAAGGCATTGCAAGGCAGCATGCCACTCCGGCAAGGGCAAGCGTCATGAATGCACTGACCAGCGGGGAAACTACCACCGATGCAATAATACCAACCGGCATGACGGCGCCGAACAAATACAGCGTAACCGGACACGTCGCCGCCTGCGCCCCGGCAGATGCGGCCAGGGAACGGGACAAGGCAGGGGGCAGTACCCTGACTGCCAGCCGTTCAAGGCTGCTGCTGAAAAGCAGAATACCCAGCAGCGCCCCGTAGGAAAGCTGTGCCGCCGCTGTCCCCAGGTCTTCCGGACGGAAAAGCAGGTGCAGTATAAAAGTCGCAGCAAGCACGCCAAGATTGTTCGGCTTCCGGCACGATACCAGGGAACAGAGCATCAGAATCAGTGCGGAAATCCCGGCCCGTACCAGCGACGGAGTGCTTCCGGCAAACCAGACAAAGCCTGCAATACCTGCCAGCTGTGCTACAAAAGCATGCCGGCGCCCAAAGAGCCTGCTCCAGAGCCCGCCTGCAAGTCCGGAAAAAAACGAAAGGTGCATCCCGCTGAGTGCAAGGATGTGCGAAAGTCCCGCCTGCCGGAATGCATCGGCAAGCTCCGGTTCCGTATACTCCCGTGCGCCGGCAAGCAGAGAAAGCACCAGTCCCCCGGCATCTCCCCAGCTGTACAGGAGCCGGCGGAATGCCAGGCGGCAGACGGCACGGAAACGGGCCAGGCTGCCGGACACGCCCCGCGGGAAACCGTCTGCCTCCGCAGAAGTGACAAGGAACACAGCGCTGCCTGCTTCCCAGCGCCCCGTGCAGCGCAGGCGGGCACCCGTTTCAAAAAAAAGCTCCGGGGCCGGGGCTGAACCGCGGGCGGTAACCCTGCCGGGGAACCTGCTTTCCACAAGTCGTGCAGGCAGCAGTATCTGGACGCTGCCCGTTGCAGCAGACTGCATGCAGGTTCCATCAACCATGCCGCCCACGGAAGAAAGCTCCAGACGGGCCGTATAGCCCGTTCCCCTGGCATTCCTTGCCGGATTAGAGCTGATGGTACCGCAGAGCAGCCCGGCCTGTTCCATCGGCAGCAGGGAACAGCACGGTTTTGCCCGCGTGCATGGCATCAGGCCGCTGTAATACAGTACGGCAAGCAGCGCCGCTGCAATGCAGAGCGGGCTCCGGATACAGAATGAGAAAGATGATTGTGTTGGTTCTACCACTTCAGTTGTGCAAGGGCAGTACGCGCTGCGTCCGTTACTTCCTGAGGATAATCAAGATACGTCACATAGAGCAGGTAGTCGAACGCAGTTTTGTCGCCCAGACCTCCCAGTGCATGTATGACGGAAAGCACAACGGCTTCAACAGGAGCATTGTCAGATTCCATGCTCTTGTTGAGAAAATCCAGATATGAAGACAGCACCTGCCCGGTTTCCGCGCAGGCAACAGCGGCAATGTCACCGATTGCCTGTGCAAACTGCACCGGTGTAATCAGGTTATTTTCATATTCCAGGCGGGCAATGGGAAAGTAGTCCGTCACCATCTTTGACGCACGTGTCCATTGCAGGTCGGAAATAAGCTTAAGCGAAGCAAGCTGCACCTGCACCTGTTCCGGGCTGAGTTCCTCTGCATCAGGGATTTCCCCGTCTGCTTTATAGATAGACGAGGAAAGTGCTTTTTCTGCAACTTCTCCCTTAATTTTTTTAGAAATTTTTTCATTTCTTCGAATAATGTCGAGGATGTCTATTTTTTCAGACACTTGCACGGAAGCCAGTATCTTGAGAATTTCTGCACCGCAGCTGTTTGCAAGCGGCCCGAACGCCTCTTCCAGCTCCTGCTTATAGTCCGGCCAGATACCCATGAGGTCTGCAACAAAGAGCACGCTGAAGGACGTTTTGTTGCCGGTAGACCGGAGCAGCCGGATGGATTTGAGCAGCACATCATCCATAGGGGCGGAAAGTGCGTCTTCTGCAGCCTTCTGCGCTTTTTCCGCAACATAGGCATTGATGAGCGAGACATTGTTCTCCGCAGGGAATTCCTCGAATTTATCCAGAACCGCAACCCGAATCTTGTTGTCCGGGAAAATCTTGAACACCTGAGCAAGCTTTGCAGAAATTTCCTTTGCCTGCTCCTCAGTGACAGCCTTTTTTTTCAGGGACATTACAGAAACCGACAGCAGCTCATTCAGGTCGCTGTCGCCTGCAAGGACATCCTGCACGTCAAGCGCAAAGTCTATCGCCTTCAGGCTCAGGGACACATTGTCACTGGCGGCGGCTTCCTTAACAGCCTTTGTTTTCTGCCGGATGTCTCCCCGGACAAAATCAGCCTCAATCTGCCGGAAATCGCGTGCGGAGGCGATGCCCGCACAAAACAGCATAAGTGCAAGCCTGCCGGCTCTGGCAAGCCCCCTGCCCTGCAACAAACCCAAACCTTTCCGTACCATCAGTCACTCCTCTGTGTTCACAGGCTCAAAGCCTCCGCCGCCAGACTGCTCCCCGCGGTCCTGTTCCGCCGCCTGCATGCGTTCCCGCTCGCTGGCATTCTCATATATATACCGGACAAGCGTATCCTGCATGCCCTCTTCAATGTACGTACATTCAAAATGCAGCCGGGACTGGCGGATGCTGCGGTTGTACTCCACGGCCCGGATAATGCCGGCCATAACGATAGGAATGCTGTTCAGGCTGAACGCAATCTTAACATGTACACCTCGCCGGCCCTTACCGCCCGTCCGAATCATCGCGCCGCCTTCGCCCAGATCCTCCAGTATGCAGGCGGTTCCGGTTTCGCCGTCCCGTATAGTATAATCAATAAACCTGCCTTTGATTACATACATCTGGGCACTTATTTTACAGCCGCAGCGGATGGAATTCCGCTTCTGCACGCGGTCAAGCCGGGAAGAATGCTGCAGGTACAGGCAGCGCTTGCCCCCGACGGAACCGGCGCCCTCCACCACGGAGTCAAATACATAGCAGGCATCGCCCGAACGGCTTGCGTAGACACTCACGCGCTTTCCCACCCATTCGGCAGCGGGAAGCTCCAGCGGCGGCCCCTGAAACAGCTTGCGCTGCTGCACCGGAAGCGAGATGGTCAGCTGCCGCCCCGAATCCACAATGCGGGAGGAGAAAATGCCCTTTCCCTTGTAGATGATGTTGAGGCGCTGCCCCCGTTCAAGGGCACGGCTGTCTTTCAACCTTCTGACTTCTGCCGTCCTGAGTGCAGTATGCCGCCTGAAAGCAAGGAGTGAAGCAACGAGCTGCTTTACGTCCTGCCGGTCTGCAGTTCCGTTTCTCCGGGTTTCGCTCTGGATCATCGCAATACACTTGTTGAGCAGCGGCACAGAATCATACAGCAGGGACGGTGTATTGATGCCGCATTTTTCTGCGGTCTTCCACAGAGTCTTTATTTCCTGCCGGCGGAATCCCTTTGCGCTTCCTTCTGCATAAAACTGGATTTCTTCCTTGTGCAGGGCAAAAAATACCAGCAGAATAAAGAGAAGCAGCCCGACGGCAGCAAGTACCAGCGCTAGTGAAATATCCAAATTGACCTCCCGCTCATTTTCTCCTATACTATATCATATTCCGTATGAAAAAAGAATATCTCTGGGCTGAATTCGCTGCTGTTTTTTTGCTGCTGCTCCTGCCGCCGCTCCTTGCCACGTACGGTTCCGGCGGCCTGCCGCTCGTCTCTGCGGCAGAATTTTCGTGGACTGCACTCATGCAGCTTGCCGTTGCGCTGGCCCTTGGGCTACAGTCACGGCGCCTGTTCCTGGGCAGCAGTGCCCGGCAAGCTGTGCAGCTGCCGGGAGCAGCCGATTCTCCTTCCTTCCAGAAACTCATCACGGTGCTGGTATGGGGGCCGGTAAGCTTTGGCGTACTCATGCTCATAGCCGCGTTCATGTGGACGCTTTCCCTGCTGCTGCCCGGCTGCTTCGGGAGCAGCCTTGACGTCCCCATTCCGCCGCCGGGGCTGCTGCTGGCGCTGAACCTTGCCATCGGCGCATACTACGAAGAAGTCCTGTACCGGCTGTTCCTGCCGGAAAGCCTCCGTTTCCTTATTCCCCGGCAGCAATTTGCCCTGCCAGCAGAGCTTTTGTCCGTGGTCATTTTTGCCTGTTCTCACCGTTACCTCGGCGTTTTCTCAGTGCTCAATGCGGCACTGTGCGGCAGCATGCTCCGGATCTGCTGCCGCAAGACGCGTGGAATCGCCACAGGTGCGCTCGTGCATTTTCTGTACAATTTCCTGCTGGTGCTCTGGGCGGCGCTGATGCCCGGCGGCGCTGTTTCTCCATAAAAAAACACGGCAGTATTCCCGCCACATACTTGCATACACCGTCAGATTCCGCTATACTGAATTATATTCTTTATTATGTGAAGCATTGCGGTGAAAATCAAAGTTCCCCGCAGGCTCAAAAGGTACTTGTCATGATTTATACCGATACTCGCGATAAAAATGTGAAGGCTGACTTCAGGACAGCCGTTCTGAACGGCATGAATGCGGCAACGGGCGGTCTGTACATCCCCGTTGAATTCCCCAAGCTCGACGCTTCCTTTACCAACCGCACGCCGGAACCCTCTTTCCGGGAAATCGCCTATGAAATGGCAAAGCCCTATGTGCAGGGTGAAATTCCCGATGCAGACCTTGAATCAATCATACAGGACGCCTATCCGTTCATGCCGCAGGTGGTGCCGATTGATCCCGTAACCTATGTGCTTGAGCTTTTCCACGGGCCGACCTGCGCATTCAAGGACTTCGGAGCACGCTTCATGGCCCGCGTGATGTCTTATTTTAACCGCGGCGAAAACGACAACCTGCACATTCTTGTTGCCACAAGCGGAGACACCGGTTCCGCAGTCGGCAGCGCATTTCACAATGTGCCGGGCATTGACGTAACCATCCTCTACCCTGACGGAAAAATCTCTCCGCTGCAGGAAAAGCAGCTTTCAACCTTTGACGGCAATGTTCGTGCACTCAAGGTGAAAGGCACCTTCGATGACTGCCAGAAACTCGTCAAAACAGCATTCACGGACAATGAACTCCGCAGCAAATTCCGCCTTTCTTCTGCGAATTCAATCAATATCTCGCGCCTGCTGCCGCAGAGCTTCTACTACATGTATGCCTCTCTTGTGGTGCGTAACCGCATACCGCATGACAGCAAGATAGAAAGTCCGGCCATCATCGCCGTCGTTCCCAGCGGGAATTTCGGCAACCTGACGAGCGGTCTCATCGCCTACGAAGCAGGAGCACCCATCACCGGTTTTGTTGCTGCCACCAATGCAAACCACACCATTCCGGACTGGATTGCAAGCGGCGAATACAAGGCACGGGAATCTGTAGCAACGCTGAGCAATGCTATGGACGTGGGTGCACCGAGCAACTATGAACGCATCGCCGCAATGTACAGCCTTGAGCAGGTCCGCACCCTTTTTGCATCTTACTGGACGGACGACACCGGTACGGTGGATGCAGTGAAATCCTGTAACGAAAAAACCGGCTACATCATAGACCCGCACGGTGCCGTCGCATGGAAGGCATGGAACGACATCCGCTGCGGCGACATGGAAAAGCTCATGGGCGGGCTGAAAGGCGACATCACTCAGCCGGGACTTACCCCGAACATTCCTGCATGGGCAGAAAGCATTGCAAAAAAGCAGGCCGTCGGCATAGTGCTGGAGACTGCGCACCCCGCAAAATTCGGTGCCACAGTTACCAAGGCAATCGGCAGGGAGCCGAGCATTCCTGCCCGGCTGGAAAAGGTCATGCACCTGGCCGACCGTGCCATCCCGATGGAAAAAGATTACGAAAGCTTCAAGGAATGGCTGGTCAGTAACCTTTAAGTTTCCGATACAAAAAAGCGGCAGGGTTTCCCCCGCCGCTTTTTTGTCAGCTGCCGTGCACCGGCACTCAGGCAAATGCAATCAGCTGCTTTTGGACATCAACCCTGCATTCCACACCAAAGGGGATTATACAGTGCGGGGCCGCATGCCCGACATTCACGTTATATACAATCGGAAGGCTGGGATTTCCGGTTTCTTCCAGCAAAATATCCCGATACTCCCTGTAATATACTTCATCCATGGTTTTTCCCACAAGCACACCGCTTACAGCATCAAAGACACCCGTTTTTCTGAGTGTTGCCAGCATTTTCCGGTACAATGCAGGTTCCGAACATTCCTCACTTGATTCCAGCAGCAGAATTTTTCCTTCCCATTCCTTTTGCGACGGAAACAGCGCATACCTGCGGCACAGTTCCGCCGAGTCAGCGTAACGCGTGTTGTCCAGCATGTCGTAGATGGTCTCGATGCAGCCGCCCAAAATACTGCCGGGAAAAACCGGCTGCCCCTGCAAAAGCTCAAAGCCGCTGTTTTTGTGCCGCTCGCGCTCCACACCGATTTGCGAAGCATCAAAGGATTTGCGCTCAGAATACCAGACATCGCTGGGGCGTATTTCCCTGATGCAGCGCGTGTTGATAAGCTCTTCAAAATATTTTTTTGTGTACGGAAGCATATCGGCTTCCAGTTCGCAGACATCCGGCAGAAATGCCTGACCGTAGAAGGTTCGCAGCCCAGCCTTATGCAGCATAAAGTGGTTCATCGTGCTGTCCGAATAGCCGAGGAACACTGTACTGCGGCCTTCCACAGCACGCTGCAGCTCGTCATGGTCAAAGAGATAGGGCAGCAGCCGGTAGGTATCATCACCGCCGACCGCGCACAGAATCATATCCACCGACTCATCTTTCAGGCAGTCCAGCAGATCCTGCGCCCTGCACTGCGGATGCTCCCGCAGAAAATCCATGCCCTTCATGGCATGTGCCGCCGTAACAGCTTCCAGACCGTAGTTCCGCAAGCGCTCCATGCCGATTTTCACTTCATGCGCTACAAACGGCTCCCCCAGCAGCCCGCGGGACAGGCTTATGACTGCAACTTTTTTAATCATCTGGAATCTCCCTGCGCTTTTGATTGATGCTTACATGTTCTCGTACATCTGTACCCCGTCCTCAAGGTGCTCTATGCGTATGCCTGCGTCATGGAACATCTGCATGGAGTCCGCCTCATCGTGATAGTGCTTTTCGCAGACCACACGTTTTATACCGCAATTGATGATGAGCATGGCGCAGGTACGGCAGGGAGTCATCCGGCAGTAAACGGTTCCGCCGTCTATGGAAATACCGCGCTTTGCCGCCTGGCAGATGGCATTCTGCTCTGCATGGACGGTGCGCACGCAGTGCTGCGTGATGGAGCCGTCGGAATGTATCATTTTGCGCATCAGGTGCCCCGCATCATCGCAATGAGGAAGCCCTGCCGGACTTCCTACGTAACCGGTCACCAAAATCTGGTTGTCGCGCGCAATAACACAGCCGGAGCGTCCGCGGTCGCAGGTAGCACGCTTGGCAACGGTCCTGCACACTTCCATGAAATAATCATCCCAGGTGGGACGCATATACTTTTCCTGCCCTTCCTGCATACAAACCTCCACGTTTTCCGTACTATAACAGATTACGGCATTCTTTTCTAGCAGTACACAGGCAAGAAACAGAAGGCAGCAGGATACAAACAAAAAGGGCGCAGGCCGGAATGGCGCTGCGCCCTGTCAGGCGGCAATAATTACCGTAAGCCTTATGCGCTCACTGCATCCATAATAATCTTGAAGAGGAAGACCGCAGCAAGCACCCAGGTAACTGCCGGGATATCCTTTGCCTTTTTACCGGCCACCTTGCAGATAACGTAGGCAATGATGCCCCAGGAAATACCGTTTGCAATGCTGTAGCTGAACGGCATAACCATGATGGTCACGAATGCCGGAATTCCTTCCGTAATGTCAGAGAAATCAATGGAAGAAACAGAGTTAATCATCAGGAAGCCGACAAAAATGAGTGCCGGAGCCGTTGCAGCACCAGGAATAAGTGCAAACAGCGGAGACAGGAAGAGCGCAAGCAGGAACAGCAGCGCCGTGACGACTGAGGACAGACCGGTGCGTCCGCCAGCAGCAACGCCGGAGGTGCTTTCCACGTAGCTGGTAACCGTCGAGGTGCCAAGGCATGCCCCGGCAACAGTACCCACTGCATCAGCAAAGAGCGCACCCTTGATGTTGGGAATGTTGCCCTTCTTGTCCACAAGGTTCGCCTGCTCGGCAACTCCCATCAGCGTACCGATGGTATCGAACATATCAACAAAGAGGAATGTGAAGAACACAAGGAAGAACTGCCCCGTAAAGATAGAGCTGAAATCGAACTTGAAAAACAGCGGAGCTTCAGGCAGCGAGACCGGACCGCCCCAGCCTTCCGGCACGGAGGTCACGCCAAAGGGAATGCCGATGATCGTGGTCGCAATGATGCCGATAAGAATTGAACCGGGCACCTTCATCACATAGAGCACCACGGTGATAATCAGTCCCAGCGCAGCAACAAGGGCAATCTTGTTGTCAAAGTTCACAAAGCCCATGATTGGCATGCCGCCGTCGCTCTTTGCAAGGATGCCGCCGTCAGCAAGGCCAATCATTGCAATGAAGAGTCCGATACCAACCGCAACAGCCTTCTTCAGGTGTGCAGGAATGGAATTGATGATTGCTTCGCGCACGCCCACCGCAGACAGGATGATGAAGAGCAGGCCTTCAAAAAGAACTGCTGTCAGGGCTGTTTGGAAGGAAACTCCCATGCCAAGGACAACGGTGAACGCAAAGAATGCGTTCAGGCCCATGCCGGGTGCCAGCGCAACAGGCAGGTTTGCTGCAAGTGCCATAACGAGCGTTGCAATCGCTGATGATAATGCCGTAGCGGTGAATACCGCGCCGAACGACATTCCGCCGCACGCAGAAAGCATCCCCGGGTTCACCGCAAGGATGTAGGACATCGCAAGGAAGGTCGTAAGACCGGCCACAATTTCCCGGTTCATCGTAGAACCGCGTTCTTTTACCTTAAAGAACTTTTCCATAGGTTTTCAGTATCCTCCTAAGATAGACTGTGTATGCATTGTAGCACCAATAGCTTTTTTATACAATTTCTACAGCACCATATTGACAAAAAAAGAATATGGCGATATAGTAATTTCACCGTGCGGCAGTCGTATAACGGCTCATTACCCCAGCCTTCCAAGCTGGAGACGAGGGTTCGACTCCCTTCTGCCGCTTAAAAAGCTTCCCTTTGAAGGGAAGCTTTTTTTTATGCACGTTCCAGCCCCAGCGCTTCACAAGCCATGCGTGCAGCCTCCTGCTCCGCATTCTTCTTGTTCTTGCCTTCAGCCGGTCCATAGGTCATGCTGCCCAGATGTACGGACATGACAAACGTCTTGTCGTGGTCAGGACCGCTGACCCGCACCAGCTCGTAAGTGGGACACATCTTGTGCTTCTGCTGGTAATATTCCTGCAGGACGGTCTTATAGTCACGGTTGCCCTTGTCCAGCTGCACTTTACGGATTTCCGGCACAATCAGCCGGAGCACAAGCTTTTCTGCGGCAGCATAGCCGGAATCAAGGTAGAGCGCACCGATGACCGCTTCCACGGCATCCGCAAGGATTGCTTTTTTCTCCCGCCCGCCGGTCTGCTCCTCACCCTTGCCCATCACAAGGTAGCGGTCAATGTGCATGATGTCCTTTGCAATGGGAGCCAGCACCTGCTCGCTTACAACATTCGCCTTTATGCGGGCAAGGTCTCCCTCCGGGTTATCCATCATGTCTTCATAGAGGAAGGCGGCGGTCGCAAGCCCCAGCACGCTGTCGCCCAAAAACTCCAGGCGCTCGTTGTTGTAGCGCTTGTGCTCCTTGTTTTCGTTGGAAAAAGACCGGTGATGGAAGGCAAGGTCAAGTATATTCAGGTTCTTGAAGTGCAGGTTCAGGTTCCTGCAAAATACTTCCAGATCCTTCTTCCGCTCCGGATTCATTTTTTTTGACTCGTAGAAAAGATCCCTCAGGTTCATTGCGCTATCCTTGAAGTTGCCGGGAACAGCATACATGACAATTCCCGGTACTTTAAAATGGAAAAGGCACAGCAATAAGCCGTGCCTTCCTTGTCTTTGAATCAAAAATTCACTGATTAAGCCTTTGCAGCCTTGATGAAATCGTAGGCATCCTTCACAGTTTCAAACTCGTTGGCCTTTTCATCAGGAATCTGCACGCCGGTTTCTTCCTCGATAGCATAGACAAGCTCGTATGTATCAAGGCTGTCAGCGCCCAAGTCGCCGCGGAATGATGACTCAAGCTTAACCTTATCCGGGTCAATCTCAAGCTTCTCAGCAATCAGCGTCTTCATCTTTGCAAACAGTTCGTCTTCTGCCATTGTAATGCTCCTCGTTTAGCCGTTCACTTCAGGCGTAATCACCTGACGTCCTTTATAGAAACCACATTTCGGACACACATGATGCTGCATAATAAGGTTTCCGCAGTTGCTGCACGCAACAAGATTCGGAGTGTCAAGGTGCATATTTACGCCGCGTCTTCTCTTTGTCACGGCTTTTGATGTTTTCGATCTAGGTACTGCCATAATATATAACCTCGCTATAAAATTTTAGTCATCTGTATAACGCTCCGTATATTACTACAGATTCCTATTTCTTGTCAAGAATTATACCGTCAAATCTTTTCATTTGTCAATATTTTTTCTCGACAAAATTAAAAAAAATGTCAAAAGCCGCAATATACGGCCTGTCCGGCAGCGAAGCATGCATGTTTCAGGAGCTTTTCCCTGCATCCCGCTCAGTCAGGCTGCCCGCCCCGGAGCCTGCCGCGGTATTTTTCCCGCATTGCCTGTTCCACAACCGGCGGCACCATCCCGCTGATATCCCCTCCAAAGCGGGCGAGTTCCTTGATGCTGCTGGAGCGTATAAGGAAATAGCGCTGCTCCGTGGGCACAAAGAGCGTTTCCACATCATTGTTGAGCGAACGGTTTATAAGAGACAAGTCGAATTCATAGGAGAAATCATTGACATTGCGTATTCCCCTGATAAGCACCTTTGCTCCCACTTTCTTGCAATAATCAACGATGAGGGTGCTGCATGCATGCACGCTGACATTCCCGTACGGCTCCGTCAGCTGGCGTATCATGGAAAGCCGTTCCTCCTCGGAAAAAAGGTAATGCTTGTCGGGATTGATGGAAATGACAACATCGATGGCATCAAAAAGCCTGCTCGCCCGCTCGATAATATTGATGTGCCCGTAGGTAGGCGGGTCGAAGGACCCCGGGAAAACAGCAGTAGTCATGGAAATCTCCTGAATTTATTCTTGCAGCCCCGGCGCTTTCCGTCGCCGGGCAAAGCGGCAGATGCAGTCTCAAAAGCCGTCCGGCTTCTGAAGCTGCCACAGTATAGCACAAAATGCATCCCTGTCCAAGGGTTTCGGCAAAGATTTAAGCCTGTTTTTACATTTTCAGTTAAACAGCAGGAATTCCTGCCGGTATCGGGCAGCGGCTTGCCGCCCGTTTTCGCCGGGAGCATAATTTGCATCCTGCAGTCCCCGAAGGATTCAGAAAAGCATTTGACCAAACGGCATTTAAATATTACTATATAATGTATGAGTAAGCGTAATATAGTAAAATGCATGGTCGCCGCCGGAGCATCGCTTTTTGTTTCCGGCTGTGTCTCGACCTGTGCAAGTACAGATACCCCTCTCCCCAAAGAACCGGAACAGGCACAGACGCAGGTTCAGCCTTCGCCCGTGCAGCCGGAACCGGTAAAACAGGAACCTGTCCAGCAGGCAAAGCAGGAACCGGCAAAAAAGGAAAGCCCAGCCCCTGCAAAGACAGAGCCGAAGGAAGAAGCAAAGCCGAAAGCCGAACCTGTAGTCTGGAAAGACCCGGCTCCGGAACCCAAGAAAGAGGAACCGAAGAAGGAAGAGGTAGCAAAGGCCGAACCCAAGAAAGAAGAGCCTAAAAAGGAAGTCCAGCACAGCGAGGAGTACAACCGCTCGGTTCAGCAGATGCAGGGCGGTGCAAACATCAGCGAGGAAACATTCAACGAAGACAAGAGGGAAGTCCTTGCCATCATTGAAAGTCTCGATGAAGTGATGCAGAAAAACGACTACAAGACCTGGCTCACCTACCTTGACGACGAAAGCATCAAGTACTGGTCCCAGCGCGCAAACCTCCAGAAGGTCTCAAAACGTCTCCCCATCAAGGGCGTGCAGATCAACACGACCGAGGATTACTTCAAATACATATTCATTCCCTCCCGCAGCGGGCACAAGGTGGATGAAATCCGCTACCTGACGGAAACTTCCGTCAAGGCGGTACAGGTAAAGAAGGACGAAGACGGAAAGATTCTGGGAGATACCGTGTATTACAATCTCCGCAAGATCAACGGACAGTGGAAGCTGCACCTGCCTACGCTGTAACCAGCAGGGCAATTTTTTGTTAAGTATACAGATTCTAAGAAAACTTAATTGATTTTTTATTAAGTATGATGTAGAATCAATTATATCTATCAGGAGGAACTGACCATGAAATTATTGAAACCTATCGCATACGGCGCTTGCTGTCTCTTGCTGTGCAGTGGGCTTTTTGCTCAGACGGAAACATCCGTCGAAGATGATTACCTGACAAGCGTGCAGGACGTCATCATCACGGAGCTTGCAAATTCACAGGAATATGACAACAAGCTCGTTGCTCTCCAGTATCTTGAAGACGCAGTGAAGGGAGGTAAGGCTTCCGCAGAACAGCGCCATGCCCTGCAGAGCCTCGCAGGTGAAGGCGTTACGACCAAGATCCGCACGAACGGCCGCCTTATGAACAACTATCCGGACATCCGTGCAAAGGCATGCGACCTGCTGGCAAGCATTCCTTCCGAAGAATCAAAGTCAACGCTGCTTACCATTGCCAACGAAGACAATGAACCGATGGTTGTCAGCGCTGCAATCCGTTCACTCGGTTCAATCGGCATCAACAAGAATGACGAGGTTGTGAACACCATCGAATTCATCCAGCACAAGTATGCAGCCCTGAACCCGACAAGCTCTCTTGCCTATGACATCCTTGATGCCTATGAGAAGCTTGCTCCGACCGTGCAGGACAAGAATGCAATGATTCAGTCCATCTCAGAGATTGCAACGAACTACCGCTTTGCAACCCCTGTCCGCCTGAAGGCACTCGGACTGCTCAAAGAGCTGCAGGCTGCAAAATAAGCCCGGGAAAACCCAATAAAAAAAGCTGCTTGTAAAAAGCAGCTTTTTTTATGCACATTAACTAATTACTATGGGAGATATGAGGTTCGAACCCACAACCTTCGGCTCCGGAGGCCGACACTCTATCCAGTTGAGCTAATCTCCCAGACAATGACCAAAGCATATATTTTTGCTCTCAAATTGTCAACCTGCTACCGATAAAAAAAGAGAAATATATGAAAAAAAGAAACTACATGGAGCGTCTATCATGGATCCGATAATCCTTGCATCGTCATCCCCGCGAAGGCAGGAAATCCTGCAGCGGCTGAACATCCCTTTTATCGTGCATCCATCTAATATAGAAGAAACAGTTCCCCCCACCCTGTCTCCCAAGGAAATCCCCGAACATCTTGCCTGCTGCAAGGTAAATGCCGTTGTCCGGCAGCTGGGGCTCACGCAGGAAATTGGCTGGGTGCTGGGAGCGGACACCGTCATCTGCAGCGGCGGAAAAATCTACGGCAAACCCAAAAACCGGGAAGAAGCCTTCGCTATGCTCAAGAAGTTCCAGGGGCACACCCATGAGGTTATCACCGGGCTTGTGCTCTACAACGGGAATATTCACGATATCACCACCCGGACGAATGTAAACAAAGTCACTTTCAACACGATGAGCGACGAGGAAATAGCATGGTACATTTCCACGGGCGAATGGCATGATGCTGCCGGAAGCTACCGCATCCAGGGCTTTGCGTCATGTTTTATAAAAAAGATAAGCGGCTCTGAAAGCGGCGTCATGGGCTTGCCAATCTTTGAACTTTATGATATGCTCAGGGAACAAGGTTATCGTATTCTGCGATAGTTTTGTCCTCTGTCGTCCGGGCGGTTCGTCATGGGCGGCGGGCGGAATCTTCCGGGCCGGGTATTATCCGGCTGCGAGAAACAAGGTCAGGTGGAAAAACGTCAGTTTTTCCGGTGAAGGAGTTAATCATGGCAGTAGTAACCATGAAGAGTCTGCTTGAGTCCGGCGTTCATTTCGGACATCAGGTAAAGCGTTGGGATCCGCGCATGAAGAAGTATATCTTCGCAGAGCGCAACGGAATTCATATTATCGATCTGCAGAAGACCATTGCAGCAATCAAGGACAGCTACGACGAGATCCGCAAGGTTGCGGCAGCCGGCAAGTCAGTTCTTTTTGTCGGTACAAAGAAGCAGGCCCAGCAGGCTATCCAGAAGGAAGCCGAGCGCTGCGGACAGTTCTATGTGAACAACCGCTGGCTGGGTGGTACACTCACCAATTTTGCAACCATCAAGAAATCACTGCTCCGCCTCAAGAAAATCGAAAAGATGGAAGTGGACGGAACATTTGCAAACCTTACCAAGAAAGAAGTTTCTCAGCTTGTAAAGGAAAAGGAAAAGCTCACCAAGAATTACGGCGGTATCAAAGAAATGAAGGAGCTGCCGGGTGCAGTTTTCATCATTGATACGCACAAGGAGCAGATTGCTGTTACCGAGGCACGCAGAATGCACATTCCGATCGTGGCAATCGTTGACACCAACTGCAACCCTGAAGGTATTGATTATCCGATTCCCGGTAATGACGATGCCATCCGTGCAATCAGCCTGTTTACATCAATCATCGCAAATGCTGTCATCGAGGCAGATAACGAGCAGGGACTCAAGATCATCGAGACCCTCAATGATGATGACGATGTGACCACCGACGCTTCAACCAGAAAGGAAGACGAGGAAATCGTTGACTACTCAAACTACACCCCCACCGAAACAAAGGAGGAGGATGCAGAGGCTGACAAGCGCGACGAACAGGACTTGGTCGACGAGGACAAGCTCTACAAATAAAAGAAACAAGAGCAGTCCGGAAGCTATTGGTTTCCGGGCTGCAAGCTTACATACGATATCTGCATTTTTGTAAGGCAAAAGCCTGAAAAATGCACACCTGAAGAGAACATTTTGTTCCCGAACGGGTTCATTGATTTTGGAGACATACATGGCTATCACAGCTGCTCAGGTAAAAGACCTGCGCGAAAAAACCGGCGCAGGCATGATGGATTGTAAGAAAGCGCTCACCGAGACAAACGGTGATTTTGATGCCGCAGAGAAGCTCCTGAAGGAAAAGGGACTTGCTGCCGTGGCAAAGCGCGCTGAACGTGCAACAAAAGAAGGACGCATTTTCATCCGCCAGGATGCTAACAAGGTTGTTGTTGTGGAACTCGTCTGCGAGACGGATTTCGTTGCAAAGAACCAGGAATTCATCTCTTGCGGTGAGAAGATTATGGACGAAATCTTCGCAAAGGGCTATACAAAGGTCGAGAAGGAACTTTCCGATGTTCTGCTTGACTTTGCCACCCGCACCCGCGAGAATATGTCCCTGAACAAGGTTCAGGTCATCGAGATTCCCGCAGGCGCTGTTGCAGGTACCTACATCCACTCAGACTTCAAGACTGCAGCCGTCACCATCGTGAAGGGTTCAGCAGATGAAAAGGTAAAGGAATTTGCACGCGACTGCTGCATGCACCTCGCTGCATTCACCCCTGCTTACATCAAGCAGACGGATGTTCCGCAGAGCTACATTGACGAGCAGAAGGACATCTTCAAGGCACAGATGGAAAATGACGAGAAAATCAAGTCAAAGCCGGATGCTGCAAAGGAGAAAATTCTGGAAGGAAAAATCAAGAAGCATCTTGCAGAAGTCTGTTTCGTAGACCAGATGTTCGTAAAGGATGACAAGAAATCTGTTTCCGCAAAGCTTGACGAAATCGGCAAGGCTGTGGGAGCAACGCTTGAGTTTGGCGATGTCCAGCTCTTGCTCTTGGGCAAATAATCTTTTATAATGTGGCGGTCTGCTCTGGCAGCAGATCGTCACTTATATTTTAAAGAACTGGGATAGCAGGGAGCTTTTGTTTCCTTGCAGACCGAATATATTTTTGGGGGACTTTTATGGCAGCTGATAACGAGAGCCGCATGGAAAAAACAGTCAATGCGCTGAAAGAAGAGTACAATACAATCCGCACAGGCAGAGCTTCTGCTTCTATTTTTGATAAAGTGCGTGTTGATTATTACGGAACTCCTACCCCGTTAAATCAGGTCGGAACCATTTCCGTTCCGGAAGCCCGCATGATTGTCATCTCTCCCTTTGATAAATCACTTATCACTGCAATTGAAAAGGCCATCCAGGCCGCAGATTTAGGCTTGAACCCGAACAATGACGGAAAAGTCATACGTATTTCCATTCCGCCGCTGACGGCTGACCGCCGGAAGGAACTGGTAAAGCAGGCTAAATCTGCTGCAGAAAATTACCGCACCACAATCCGCAACATCCGCAGGGATGGAAATGATGCTCTCAAAAAGCAGCAGAAAGCAGGTGAGCTTACTGAAGATCAGCTGAAAGATGAAACCGACAAGCTGCAGAAGCTGACCGACAAATATATTGAAGAAATCAACAAAGTATATGAAGCCAAAGAAAAGGAAATAATGGACTGAGAAAGTGGCTGCAGATACGATGACTTCATCTGAAATACAGAAAGATGCTCTTCCCGCCCATGTCGGCATTATCATGGATGGTAATGGCCGCTGGGCAAAGCAGCGGAAACTTCCGCGTACGAGCGGTCACGAAGAAGGCCTGAAGCGTGCCAAAGACATTGCAAAGGCTGCAGCAGACCTTGGTCTGCGCTACGTAACGCTTTACGTGTTCTCTACGGAGAACTGGAAACGTACGGAACAGGAAGTCGGTTTTCTGATGAATCTCATCCATACCCATCTGGTTAAGGAACTCCAGTTTTATCGTGAGAACCAGATACGGGTAAAACTGCTGGGTGACATCACCGGATTGCCCAAAACGATACAGTCCGACATTCGTGAAGCTGAATCTGACACTGAAAATTTCACGGGGCTTACGCTTTGCCTTGCCATCAATTATGGCGGCAGGGATGAAATTGTACGCAGTGTCCGAAAACTCCTTGCAGCAGGTAAGGACGCAGCTTCATTAACGGAGCAGGATATCTCTGCAGGGTTTGACATTCCTGAACTGCCGGATCTGGATCTGCTTATCCGCACAGGCGGAGAAAAACGGCTCAGCAATTTTCTTCTGTGGCAGTCTGCGTATGCGGAGCTGCTCTTTTCTGATACATTGTGGCCGGATTATCGTCCGGCAGAATTCCTTGAAAACATAGCCCAGTTCCAGAAACGGGTACGGAAATTCGGGGCGGTACCAGCATGACATCAAAACAGCTTGTTTCTCGGCTTTTAATTTTTTTCATCGGTGTTCCGCTTGTACTGCTCATTGTGTTTCTTCCTCATTATAATCATATTGCGCTGCATATTTGTCTTTGTACAGTCAGCTGTTTTGCAGCCAGTGAACTGTACGATATTTTTTCGGTGCGGACTACATTGTATTCGCGGCTCTTCACCATCATCACAACCGCCTTTACGCCGCTTGTTGCTGCCGTGTATGAGGTGGTACCGGCAGTCACGCATGTATCCTTCAGCGTGGGGGATGAAGTCATTACGTACGCAATGATTGTATCGCTCCTTGCGGTGCTCTGTGCCGAGGTGCTTTCTGCAAAGGGGTTCAAGGAATCCAACGAACGCATAGCAGCAACATCGTTCACCATCGTTTACGCCGGCTACCTGCTGACCTTTGTATCACGTATGACAGGTTTCCGCCATGCGGGAACAATGCTTCAGGACACAGCAATCCCGGCATTGATGGTATTCATCCTGATGGTGTTTTTCTGCGACAGCTTTGCCTGGCTCTTCGGCATCCTGCTTGGCAAAAACAACAGAGGCGTCATAAAGGCCAGCCCCAACAAGAGCATTGCAGGCTTTACGGGGGGATTTTTGGGTTCTATTGCCGCGGGCTTTGGCGGGGCATACGTATTCCCCGAGCTGTTCAGAGGTTCCCCGCTCAAGCTGGTGATACTGAGCATCTGCATCGCATTCGCCGCAATCGTCGGGGATCTGGCAGAATCAGTGTTCAAGCGTTCCGCCGGCATAAAGGATTCGGGGCACATCATTCCCGGCCGCGGCGGCATACTTGATTCTATCGATTCCATCCTGATGGCCGCCCCAGTTTATTACTTTCTGTTTTCCCTCTTGTACGGAAGGCTTTCCTGACCGCTCCGGCGGCTGGGGAACAGTGCCTTTTTCTAAATCAAGCTTAAAAATCGCGGGTTTTAAAGGCAAGAGACTTTTGAACCCCACACCAGCAGCAGGAAAGGACATTTCATGAAAAAAATTTTAGTATTGGGCTGCACGGGTTCCATCGGCAGCCAGACGCTTGACATTATTCGTGCCATGCCGGACGATTTCTGTGTTGCCGGGCTGTCTGCCGGGCATGACGCAGAAAAACTGTCGTTGCTCTGCAAGGAATTCAACTGTCCCGGCACCGTTTTTGTGAATGACGGCATTGAAGGCATCCGGCGGCTTGTGCAGGAATGCGGTGCAGACATTGCCGTCAACGGCATAGCCGGAGCCGCGGGACTGGAACCCTCCGTGCTGGTCTTAGAAAGCGGCATGAACCTTGCGCTTGCAAACAAGGAAACAGTGGTTATGGCATGGCCGCTCGTGCAGCAGCTCGCTGCCCGGCAGCATGCACAGATAATCCCCGTGGACAGCGAACACAGTGCCGTTTTCAGCCTGCTGAAGCAAATCGGAAGCGATGCAGCCGCAGAGCTGATTATAACAGCAAGCGGCGGTCCTTTCCGCACATACAGTGATGAACAGCTGCAGCACGTTACGCTTGAGCAGGCGCTGCAGCATCCAACCTGGAACATGGGGAAAAAAATCACTATTGACAGCGCAACGCTCGCAAACAAGGGGCTGGAGGTAATAGAAGCATGCCGTCTCTTCGGATTCCCGGCAGACAGGGTGAAGGTGCTCGTGCACCCGCAGAGCCTTGTTCACAGCCTTGTCCGTACCAAAGACGGAATGCTGTATGCACAGATTTCAAACCCGGACATGCGCCGCCCCATTTTTGGTGCGCTCGCCTACCCTGCTGTCCGGGAGAATTACCTTGAGCCATTTGACCTTGCCGGGCACGAAATGACATTTTCTGCTCCCCGCATGCAGTCATTTCCCCTGCTGCCGCTCGCCTACGAATGTGCACGCAAAGGGAATTCCTACACAATTGCCTTCAATGCCGCAAATGAAATAGCCGTGAACGCATTCCTTTCAGAAGCATGTTCATTTCCGCAGATTGCCGGCATAGTGCAATCCGTCCTGCAGCATGACTGGAGCATGGCGGCGGATTCCCTGCCTGCTGTCTTTGACGCAGATAAAAAAGCCCGTAACGAAGCACAGGCCGCGCTTGTTTCAATTACGGGAGGTCAGCATTGTCTGCATTGACTATTTTCTTGGGTATTATATGCCTCGGTTTTCTGGTTTTCTTCCATGAATTGGGGCATTTTTCAGCAGCACACCTCTGTGGCGTAACGGTGGAAGCTTTCTCCGTCGGCATGGGGCCTGTATTGCTGCACCACAGGCATGGTGCCACCGACTACCGTATCTCGCTCATTCCGCTTGGCGGCTATTGTGCCATGAAGGGTGAGCATGACTACCAGGACGCGCTGGAAAAGGAACTCCCCGAAATTCAGGGCGCACCGGATTCTTTCTACGGTGTCCATCCGCTTAAGCGGCTGCTGATAGCATTTTCAGGGCCTCTTTTTAACATTATTTTTGGTTTTATCGCATTTTTCATCGTTGCACTCATGGGCTATCCCTATCTGAGCGCAGGAACGACCGTTTCCATGGCAGACGAACTGTACGAAGGCATGAGTTCGCCGGCACATGTGGCAGGCATGCAGACCGGAGACCGCATTATAGCGGTGGACGGTGTGCCGGTGGATGACTTTGATGCAATCGTCGAAGCGGTAGCCGTGCATGCCGACGAGGACATCACCATCACGGTGGAACGCGACGGGATTGAAAAAAGCTTTACCTTCCGCACGGAACTTGACAAAGAAACCGGGGCAGGAAGGGTCGGTATCGTTGCACAGATGGATTCAGTTGTGGAGCGGCACTATGGTCCGTTTCCATTCTTTCCTGCAATCGCCGAGGGCGCCCGGCAAACCGTACGATTCATTGCCCTTACTTTCAAAAGCATTGCCGTCCTTTTCAAGGGTGTTGATGTAACAAAGGCTGTATCCGGTCCGGCGCGCATTACGACCATGCTCGGAAGTACCGTCCAGGAAGGATTTGCGGCGGGCACACACATAGGTATCGTGAGTACGCTGCAGTTCCTTGCGCTCATCAGCATTTCACTGTTCATCACAAATATGCTGCCGGTTCCTGTCCTTGACGGAGGGCTTATCCTTTTTGCAGCCATTGAATGGATTGCACGGCGGAAAATGCCGCCTAAACTCTTATATTATATACAATTTGTAGGTATTGCCATCATTGCCGCCCTCTTTGTGCTGGCGATTGCAGGCGACCTGCGCTACTTCTTCTTCCAAGGAGGCACCGAATGAACAGAGAAAAATGCTGCGCCGGATATACCGCTGCCCTGCTGCTGCTCCTTTGCACCGGGACAGGACTTTTTGCACAGGCGGCAGAGACTGCAACACCGGTACTGCAGACCGGCGCTGCCCGGAAAATAGATTTTCAGGCACACGTATCCGCCCAGTCCCATGCCGGCAGTGTCTCGGCAGTCATCCCGCTGGAAAACATGAAGAATGCAGACGGTGCATTTTTTACGGCCGGAGAAGACGGCTTCCTCATCAGGTGGACAGCGGACGGAGAAGGCGAACACTACCAGCTTGGAAACCTTAAGATTGCCGCAATTTCCCAGCATCCCAAAACCAGCGATGTTGCTGTCTGCGAAACAGACGGCGTTGCGGTGAACCGGGTTTCTGTGTTCAGCTGGAAGGATTTTTCCCGGCTGCATACCGAGCGCTTCAAGGATAACATAACTTGCCTTTCCTATTCAGAACAGGGAAACTACCTGCTGGTCGGTACCGCGGCAGTAGGCGGAATGTATATCCTGAATGCAAAGAACGGGAGCATCATCACAAACATTACAGAGATTCCCAGCATTATCACGATGGCACAGACGGGAGCATCAGAAAAAACCGCCGTCATGTATTCGCCGTCAGGCTACCTGTATTACTATGATTTGAAGAAAAACAAGGTCATTGCCAAGTTCCAGACAACGGCGGCGCTTGAACAGCCTCTGCTTTTCGGCAGCGGCAAGCAGAGCAACCGCTTTTTTGGCGGTGTCAAGGGCAATACCATCTACATAATTGACGCAACAAGCGGAAAAACCATTGCTCAGTATGCCGCAACCGCACCGCTTATCTTCACAGGCAAGACAGAGGCGGAAGAAGGACTGTATTTCATCAGTTCCATGGGCAAAGGCTTTGCGCTCCAGCTCATCCCGGACGAATCACTGCTGCCGCGTAAAAAGGACGGAACCGCAAGGACTCAGCCCGAAATCATGCAGCTCAAAACATTCATCGGCCTGAAAGCCGGCGACAGCTTTACCGTGGCAGCAAAGAACGCAGAAAGTGTGTTTATCGGCACAAAATCTGGAACCATCTACAAGATGTCCGATATCGTTGAATCAGAGACCTATTCACTGGCGCCGCTGTCAGCAAAGATTTTTGACAGAGTCTGCGACATCGCCGCCGGTTCTACCAGCAATGATTTCTACCTGCTGACGGAATCAGCCGTCTACAAGGCAGACTTCGCCTTAAAGCATACGCAGAAGCTTGCCATGAATCAGCTTCAGACAAACTTCATAAAATATGGGGAAAGCGTTATCCTCTGGTCGAAGAATACGAAGAAACCAGTACAGCGCGTCATTCTGTCGGAAAACCCAGAATCAATATCAGCAGAAGTGCTGTTTACCCCTCAGAACCGGCTGCAGAACGTACGTCTGGCAGGGAACCAGCTGCTGTACGTGCAGGGAAATTCCAGCGTATGCCAGTACAATCTGGAAACAGGGAAAACTCGCGAACTGTACACGGGAACGGCTGTGGAAGACGCCGTAAACAGCGGAAACGACACTATCTATGTGGCAAAGACTTCAATGGGCGGCTCCGATGCCCCGCTGGTCTCGGTAAACCTGAAAACCGGCGAAACAGCTCCTGTTAAGATAAACGGCTATGTTGCCTATTCCCTCAGTTCATCCGGGGAAGACGGCGGCGGCATCTATGGTATTGCAATGCGGAGCCAGAAAGCTGGGGCTGCAGTAACAGAGGTATTTGCCTATTCACCGGAGAACAAGTCCGTCCGGACCCTGCTGAAACTCTCCGACGAAGATGCAGCCGCAAGTACTGCACTCGCCTACCCCATGCTCTATACGAACCTGGGAAAGAACCAGATTTACGCCTGCAATGTACAGAACGGCAGGAACATGACATTCCGCAGGGCAGCATCGCTTCCCGGAAAGACATGCGCGGGCGAACGATACATCGCAACGCTGAACAGTGACGGCAGCATCTCTTGGTATGAAAAGTCATCGACGCAGCTGCGTGCAAGCTGGTATTTCACCAGCAGCGGAGACTGGCAGGAATTCCCGGTGGCGGCAACACAGCAATGGTAAAAAAGAAGCAGCGGAGACTGACAGCAAACCAGTCTCCGCTGCTTCCATAGCTCTTCTGAATGCTGCAGCGTCAGGCAATCCCTGCGCTGCAAGCCGGCTTATTCCTGATAATCCCGGTTACAGCCGCGTTTCAGCGCTTCTTTGTAAACCTCAAGATACTTTCCGGCAGCAATGTCCCAGCCGAAGTTCTGGCGCATACCGCGGTTTTGCATCTTCATGATGTCTCCCTTCCTGTTATAGTACGCCCACGTCGCCCAGCCGGCAGTGTTGTAGATAGCGCTGGGATCAAGCTGGTCGAACACAAAGCCGGTGCCCTCGCCCGTTTCCTGATTGTAGTTCTGCACGGTATCCGCAAGCCCGCCCGTACGCCGGACAATCGGCAGCGTACCGTAAAGCATAGAATAAATCTGATTCAGTCCGCAAGGCTCGTAGCGCGAAGGCATCAGGAAGAAATCGCTGCCGGCCTCTATCAGGTGGCTCAAATCCTCGCTGTAACCGATATAGGCCTTGAAATTCGGCAGCTGGTACTGCAGCGAAGCAATTTCATTCTCGCACCACTTCTCGCCGCTGCCAAGTACCACCACCTGCACCTTCATGTTACGGCAGATATGGAACATGGCACCATGCATCGGTCCGAACAATTCGCCGATGCCTTTCTGATCCACAAGGCGCGTTACAATGCCGAACACCGGAATATCCGGGTCAACTTCCAGCCCCATCTGTTCCTGCAGCCGCTGCTTGCATTTTGCCTTGCCGCTCATGTCTTTAATTGAATAGTTGAACGGAAGGCGCTTGTCAGTCTCTGGATTCCACTGTTCCACATCTGCGCCGTTCAGGATACCCCGGACAACGTCTCCGCGCACACGGAGCAGCCCGTCCATGCCGAAGCCGCCCTCCCGCGTCTGGATTTCATGGGCATAGGTCGGGGAAACCGTCGTAATCATATCCGCAGAAGAGACGCCCGCCTGGAGGAAGTTTATGCCGCCGTTGTGCTCAAAGCCGGCTCCATAGTACAGCCCCCAGTCTATGCCGAGCGCCGGGTACTTGTCCTTGCCGTACTGCCCCTGGTAGCCCTGGTTGTGGATGGTAAGCACGCTTGCGGTCTGCTCGAAACCCGAATAGCGGCACAGGAATTTAAGCAGAACCGGCGCAAGGCAGCTTGACCAGTCATGCGCATGAATAATGTCCGGGAACCAATGGAGTTTGCGGCAAAGCTGGAACGCACCGTGGCAGAGCACGGCAAAGCGGTAGGGATTGTCGTGAAAATCCGTCTCACCGGGCACGCCGTAAATACCGTCACGCCCGAAGCACTGTTCATGGTCAATGAAATACACAGGGAGCTTGTCGCAGCCGGGCATCTTGGTGGTGTACACCGCAGACCAGGTTTCCACGCTGCCCGCCGCAATTGCCATCGGTCCCGGCAGCTGCTCCATTTTCTTGCGGTCTATTTTATAATAACGGGGAATGACAATCTTTACGTCATGCCCCATATTTGCAAGCTGAATGGCAAGTGCACTCACCATGTCGGCAAGTCCGCCAGTCTTTGCAAAGGGAACTGCTTCCGCTGATACCATAAGGATTTTCATTGGTCTACCTCCTGTTCTCAGTCAAGGAAGCTCCAGAAAACAAACAGATTCCGGAGCATCTTCCAGACTAAGCTAAAAAAACAATAAAAAGGCATCTCTAAAAACAGAAATTTTTAGAGACTCCCAAAAATGAGCTTTCTGCACGCCGGCCGCAAACCTGCCAGAGTTTTGCAGCCAACATACAGATTATTTTAAATCAGCCATCGCCTGACGGAAGGCTGTCCTTGAGTTCACAATGCTCTGTTCACTTACACAATAGGCAAGCCGGAACCAGCCCTTCCCGCCAAAACCGCTGCCGGGAGCCGCCAGAATAAGGTATTTTTTCAGGTAATCGGCAAATGCCATATCATCACCATTGAAGGCATCCGGCACCTTGCACCACATATAGAAAGCCCCCTCCGGACAGGCATGCACAATGCCCGCTTCATCAAGAATGGAAACCAGCTCATCGCGGCGTTTCTTGTACAGCGAATAATCAGCCTCCGCGTTCCAGCACTCCGCAACGACACGCTGGAAGAGCGCAGGCGCGTTCACGTAGCCGAGTATGCGCGTAGTAAAAATGCAGGCTGCAACCAGCTCATCCTTGTCCGGGCACTGGGGGTTCACGCAGATATAGCCGATGCGTTCGCCGGGAAGGCTCAGGTTTTTTGCAAACGAAGTGACGACCACGCTGCTGGGATACAGCGGGAAGGCCGCAGCAACCTGAACACCGTCGTAGGTAATGGCACGATATGGCTCGTCACAGATGAGGTACGGCGCCCGCCCGCAGGAAGCCGCATGCTCCTGCAGCACAGCGGCAAGCCGCGCAATGTCTTCCGTGGAATAGACACGCCCCGTCGGGTTATTGGGGCTGTTGATGAGCACGGCCGCAGTCTTTTTGCTCAGCGCCCGGCGGATTGCCTCAACATCAAGCGAAAAATCTTCCTTTGTGGGCACTTCTACCAGCGTGCCGCCGAAATTGTGCACATAATGGCGGTACTCCGCAAAGAACGGTGCAGGGACAAGCACCGTATCGCCCTCATTCAAAATTGCTTTCAGAAGACTGTTCAAGGCGCCCGCCGCACCCACGGACATGACCACACAGTCGGCAGGAACCGGAACGCCCTGCTCCGCGGCAGTCTTATCTGCCATCGCCTTGCGTGCAAAGGGATAACCGGCATTCGGCATATAGCCGTGGAAATTCTTTTCCCGGCAGGCAGCAATACGGGAAACCGCCTGCAGCACGGCTTCCGGCGGATCTATATCAGGATTTCCCAGGCTGAAGTCAAATACTTTATCTTCACCGTGGAGTGCCTTCAGCCGGACGCCTTCCTCAAACATCTTGCGGATAACCCCGGATCCCTTGCTGTTCATCGTTTCTTGTATATACGCCGATATTGGCATCTTGTGTTCCTCTCTTTTTTGAAAATCTTCCCGACCGCCTTATTGGAACGGCGGTTTTTAGGATGAATCTTTGTAATTATACCACAAGTTCGTGGTTTACACAAATATATATGGATTACTTTGGGAAAATAAATCGGACGGCCCTGCCCCGGCGCAGGATACTGTGCATGGCGCTTCTTTCCTGCCTGCTGCTGCAGGTACACGGAGAAACGCCGGTGTTCTCGGAAAAACTCCCTGCCGAAGACCGGCGCAAGGTGGAAAACGGCGAAGTCGTCATCAGGAAACTCAGTTCCGTCAAAGATCTCTGTATCAGCAGCAGCAATCCCTGCGTGCAGAAAGCCGTGCAGTCGATGAAAAAACTGAAGCCGGTCTACATTGCCGAAATCATCCGGGTCTATCCCTGCAAGGGCAATGAAGATCTGCCGGAACGCTTCCGCGGAAAAATTATGGACATTCCCTCCTATGCAGGCATTCCGTATTATTCCGAGCACGGCGGCAAATGGTATGACCTCTATTCCAGTGCAGAAATTGTGTCCCAGGAATCCACCCGGCTTCCGGGCGGCGCGCAGACAGAAACCGTGCTCGCAAACCTGGAGATGTCGCCGTTCGGACTGATAGAGACGCGCATAGAAAGCATGCTTGACAGAAACGGCTACTATTATGAATCCAGAAACCTGAACAAGCTCCGCTACCACGACCAGTTCACCTGCGTCCAGCCGCAAAAAATGCAGTCAGTCATTGCCATCTTCCGCAGCGGCGACCAGTGGATTCTTTATGGTATCGGCGGGGTAAACGCACCGGATGTCTTTTTCCTGCGCAACAGAATTGAAATATCCTTTATAAACCGCATAAAGACATTCTGCTCGTATTTCTTTACAAACTTTTAATTTGGAAGTATACTGAGCCATGGATTCGCAAATCTTTACAGATGTTATCATTCTTGCGGGCGGAATCGGAGAACGGCTGTGGCCCGCATCCCGTCCGGATTATCCCAAACAGTTCATTTCACTTTCAGACGGAGTATCGTTCCTGCAGTCATCCATACTGCGGGCGCTTGCCGTGCAGCCGACGGGAAAAATCATAGTCATAACGCGCAGCGACCTGCTGCAGCCGGTTTCCGAACACTGCGCCCACCTGCTCTACGATCTGGATGAGCAGCAGCGGCACAAACTGCAGGAAGACCTGCTCATTCTTGCCGAACCGTGCGCCCGGCACACCTGCGCCCCGCTCATGCTTTCCTGCGAACTGCTGGAACTCATGGATAATTCCGCGCCGCACACCATGCTTGTGCTTGCGAGCGACCACGTCATCAGTCCGGTCAGTGCCTTTGCCGCCGATTGCCGCAAGGCAGCCGCCACCGCAAATGACGGATATTTCGTCTGTTTTGCCATACCGCCGAACGAACCTGCAACCGGCTACGGCTATATAAAGGAAGGCGCACCGATTTCCGCCGACGGCAGTGTCTTTGCCATTGCCCAGTTCAAGGAAAAGCCGGACGAGGAAACAGCCCGGCAATACCTTGCAAGCGGCTCCTATACGTGGAACAGCGGCATGTTTGCCTTTACCAGTGCATTCTTCAAGGAGGAAGTGCGCCGCTACGAACCGGACATCGCCGGAGCCTTCAAAGTATTTGCCGGGGCACAGCGGCCGGAAGAGCGCACGGTAAACGGCATCAAGTACATCAGCAACTGGGCGCCGATGGAAGAAGCATACCGCAGCGTACCCGCAGTTGCTGTTGACAATGCCATTGCAGAACGTACCGGCCGCGCTGCTGCAGTACGGGCCAGCTTTGGCTGGGATGATGTGGGCAGCTGGGATGCCTTTGAAAAACTGTTCTCCAAAAATGACAGCAAGACAGTAGAAATCAAGGGCGGAAACAACTTTGTCTACTCGGACATTCCCGTAGCGCTCTGCGGAGTGGAAGACCTCGTGGTCGTCATCAAGAACGGCAGTGCACTCATCATGAAGAAAGGCGCCAGCGGCATGATGCGCGAAGTCGTCCAGAAGGTAAAGTCGCAGGGTAAAAGCTGAGCACACAGCGGCAAGTCTTGCACAGAATGCAGTAATCTTCTATACTATTGCATTATGAACAGAAGACTTATCACTTCAGCTTTACCTTATGTGAACAATATTCCCCATCTCGGTAACCTCATCCAGATGCTGAGTGCCGATGTTTTTGCCCGCTTCTGCCGCAGCCGCGGTTACGAGACGCTTTATGTCTGCGGGACTGACGAATACGGCACCGCAACAGAAACGCGCGCCATCGAGATGCATAAGACACCCAGAGAACTCTGTGACTACTACTACGCCCAGCACGTAGACATCTATAACTGGTTTGATATCGCCTTTGATAAATTCGGGCGCACATCCAACGAAGAGTGCACGGAAATCACCCAGTCCATCTTCCTTGACCTTGACAAAAACGGCTATATCAAGGAGCACACGAACAAGCAGCTTTTCTGTCCGCACTGCAACATGTTCCTTGCGGACCGCTTTGTGCGCGGTACCTGCCCCAAGTGCGGCTACGAAGATGCACGCGGCGACCAGTGCGAAAAGTGCGGTTCACTGCTCGACCCCACCGACCTGAAAAATCCCCGCTGCTCCACCTGCGGGGCAACGCCGGAAATCCGGGAGACCAGGCACCTGTACATCGACCTTCCGTCCATCAGCAGCAAGCTGGACGAATGGATGACCAAAGCCAGCAAGGAAGGCCGCTGGTCAGAAAATGCCATAAAAATCACCAAGGCATGGATACGCGACGGTCTGAACGAGCGCGCCATTACCCGCGACCTTAAATGGGGCATTCCCGTGCCCAAGCCGGGTTATGAAAACAAAGTCTTCTATGTCTGGTTCAATGCACCTATCGGCTACCTTTCCATCACCAAGCAGCTGGCGGATGAACGCCTGCGTGACGGAAAAGAAAGCTTTGACTGGAAGAGCTGGTGGCTGCCGGAAGAAAGCGAGGAAGCAAAGGGCAAGCCGCCCGTGGAGCTTTTCCAGTTCATCGGCAAGGACAATATTCCCTTCCATACCGTTGTTTTCCCCTGCAGCGAGCTGGGCAGCGGGCACAACTGGACAAAGCTTTTCCACATGTCCTCCACGGAATATCTGAATTACGAGGACGGTAAATTCTCCAAGAGCAAGGGCGTGGGCGTATTCGGCAGCGACGCCAAGGAAAGCGGCATAAAGGCAGATGCGTGGCGCTTCTACATCTTCTATAACCGCCCGGAAACACAGGATTATCAGTTCACGTGGAAGGAATTCCGTGAAAAGTATAACGGAGAGCTTATCGGCAACCTGGGCAACCTTGTAAACCGGACGCTGCTCTTCGTTACCAAGTACTATGACGGCAAAATCCCCGACGCCCCGGTGGACGAGGCGCTTTGGGAAAATATCCGCAGGCACGAGGCCAAAGTCACTGAGTATCTGGAGTGGGCAGACCTGAAAGATGCATTCCATGAGATTTTTGCAATTTCAGACATCGGCAACAAGGCCTTCCAGGACGGGGAACCGTGGAAGACGCGGATAAGCGACCCGGAACGCGCAGCAAAGCTCATTCACAACCTGAGCTATCTCATCAAGGACCTGATGATTATGGCGCACCCCTACATGCCGCAGTTCACGGAGACCATCATGTCATACCTTGGCAAACAGATTTCCGAGCCGCGGCTTGGTGTGCCCGGCATTGCAGGCGGCCTTACCTGGGCAGACCTGGGAAAAACCGAGGGGCTTTCCGAGGTGAAGGACAGCGCCGTCTACTTTACCCCGCTTGACCAGAAAACCGCCGACGCATTCCGCGCAAAGTTCTCCGGCAGCCAGAAAGAACGCGCCCAAAAAGAAGAAAAGAAGGCAAAAAAAGAGAAAAAACAGCCCAAGGCTCCGGAACTTGCTCCTGACCAGTGTGCATTCTTCAACGAGAAAATCGATCTGCGCGTGGCGGTCATCACTAAGGTTGAAGAGAATCCTTCCAGCGACAAGCTGTACGTGGAGCATCTTGACGACGGCACCGGCACAGAGCGTATCATCCAGAGCGGTCTGCGCGACTACCTGAAACCGGAAGACCTATTGGGAAAACACATCATTCTTGCCTATAATCTTGCTCCCCGCACTATGCGCGGCATAGAAAGCCACGGCATGCTGCTTGCAGCAGATTACAAGGATGCAGACGGTAAGGATTGTGTCGAACCGCTGGAAGCCCCGTGGGCACCTGCCGGCACAAAAATCATGCTTGAAGGCAGCGCCGCAGCGGAAAAACCGGCGGAAATATCAGCTGACGATTTCTTTAAGGTGGCAGTCCGCGTAGTCGGAAAGTCCGTGCAGGTGGGCGGCACCCCGCTGACCGCAGACGGAAAGGCACTCACTACCACCTTCACAGAAAACGGCGACGTACACTGAAAATGTTTCCCCCTGCATGCAGGGGGATGGCAGCGGTGACAGCACTATACCGCAAGGAATCAACAGTGAAAAGGATACATCCGCCGAAAGCATTACAGTTTCTGGTCTGTACTATTGCAGTGATCCTGTTCTGCATTGCTGTGCTGTGTAAGCTCTACCACCGGAGCCCCCTGGAACTTTGTTCCGATCCTGCCTACCAGACAGCGCTGCAATCCGAACAGGGGGAAACCTGGCTGCATGAGGTGCTTGCGACGGGGCACAGCTACTACCTCTACCTGCCCGAAGCATTGCGGGATTGTAAAGAGCCGGATGTAAAAATTCCGCTTATTGTGGCCTTCCACGGTTCCCAGGGGAAATCAGGCGCTGTCAGAAAGATGGGGCAGCGCTTCATCAGTCCGGAATTCCAGGAGCGGGTCTCACCTGCCGGTGCTGCAGTACTTGTCATGCAGTCCCGCATCGACTATTTTACCGACCCGCACAGCATGAGTCTCCTGATTCAAAATGTAGTCTTAAAAAATAAATGTATTGACAAGACAAATATCATTGCCTTTGGTTTTTCCCAGGGGGCAAAATTCGCAGTGGAACTGGCCTGCACCGAACCGCGTCTTTTCCGTGCCGTAATTTCCGGCAGCGGTTTTTATCAGATAAGCTTCAGGGAACTGCTTTCCGTCCTTCCTGTATCGTTCTACTCTGCACTGTCAGAAAATGACAAGGGTATATTTGAGCAAGGAGTACAGACGGGACGGCTCTGCGGAATGTTCTGCCGCAATTCCCGGTACGTCCAATACAAGGAACGCTACCATTTCTGCATTGAGCTTTACGACAAGACCGGCAGGAATGAAGAGACCATGGAAGACTGGCTGCTGCACATCATCAATCAATAAGCACGACTACACACCCTTTGCGTTCCGGCGCCTGCACGGGGCTTTTCCTGCGGCTGTATTCTGCCGATATTGAAGAAGGCACCCGCAGCATTTTCTCACACCAGTATCGGGTTGCCGCAGGACACTATGGAAGCACAGCGATTTTTACAGACTCCCTTCTGGGCAGAATTCAAAGCCTGCCATGGATGGAAAGCACTCTATTTCCAAATTGATGCAGATGGAAGTATTTTACCAGGTAACAATGAAGAAAAAAATAGACAAACTCTGGATATTTCTAGCAGTAAAAACCAGTACACTTCAGACTATTTAGACAAAAATAGACAAGATAAGAAACTTTCTAGCACAGCTGTGCAAAAATCTATTCTTCCTCAGACTGATTCTAGCTTTCACACCGTCAGCAGCCTTACCGTTCTTGTGCGCTCGTTTTCGGTAAAATTCCGTTCTTTCAGTATTGCCTATATTCCCATGTCACCGGAAGCTCCGGCAGATGCAGCAAGCCCAGACGGCACGGCTGCGTACCGTACACGGCTTCAGCAGCTGGCAGCCATGCTCAAACCCTATCTGCCGGACAATACCATATGCGTGCGTTTTGACCCACCCGTGGATTTCAGCAGCTGCGAGGAGCGGGATGCCTTTGCAGAAGCGCTGCCCCACCGTAGCAAAAGCAAGTCTGAAGCCATGCCGCCGCTCATCCATGCCCCGGTTGCCGTACAGCCGCCGGACACCGTACTGCTTCCGCTCGCTCTGGAGGAAACAGAACTCCTTTCCGCCATGAAAAGCAAATGGCGCTACAACATTCGTCTTGCTGAAAAAAAAGGTGTTACTGTCCAGGCATGGCATGCTGCAGACAACGGATTTGAAGAGGCTTTCGATCATTTCTATGAACTCTTCCAGACAACCAGCGAGCGCGACGGCGTAAGTTTCCATGCAAAATCTTACTACCGGGACCTGCTGGAGCGGGGAACGCCGGATCCATCCAGACCGGACAAGCCGCTCATCACCTTGTACCTTGCCCGCCATGAACAAGATTACCTTGCAGGCATTATCACCCTGTTCTGCAGAAGGGAAGCCGTCTACCTGTACGGGGCAAGCGGAAATGTCAAGCGGAATTTCATGCCCGCATACCTTCTCCAGTGGACGGCAATAAAGGATGCAAAGCAGTTCGGTTCCCCGGTCTACGATTTCTATGGAATGCCGCCCACAGATGATCCAAACCACCCCATGCACGGGCTCTATCTTTTTAAGACAGGTTTTGGCGGGCAGATTGTGCACCGACCCGGAAGCTTTGACGTACCGCTCCGCATCAGTGACTACCGCCTGTACATTGCGGCAGAACGGCTGCGGGCATGGTGGCACCGGAAAGTGCTCAAGAAAATCAGGGGCCGCTGACAAAAGATAGTATTCAGTTTATTTTTTGGCTGACGGCTGGTTCTTTGCAGCCTGCTCAGCTGACTTTTTCTTTGCCTGCATTTTGACCGGCATAATACTCAGGTTCACGGTTTTTTCCATAGCCCGGTCAGCAGCAAGGTCGACAGCCCAGAACAGGCTGACAACAAAGGTACGGGAAACCTCCCGCAGCTTGTTTTCGCAGTCCAGACGCCTGAACGGAATATCTGCGCAGGAGAAACCGCAGGCCTCATTCGGTTCAAAAAGGAAGGATATCCGGTCAGCATTGTCCACAACCTGAATCAGAGATACGCCGCTGTCTGCTGTATAGGAACTGTCCGCAGGTACAGTTTTCTTGCTGCCCTTAAGGATAAGCTCGGAAGAATACTGCTGGATTTCCCGGTCAAACTGAGTCTGGGCAAAGTTCGCCTCCACAACAAGGACGCCCTTGAGCGGGAACGGACTTTCGTTCTTCAGAATGTACTGTACGCTGAAACCGCTTGAAGAAATAATGAAATTCTTCCGCAGCGTTACCGGCAGGTGCAGCGAAGAGAATGTCCCCCGCCCCTCCATCTGGATTTCCCTGCGCCGGCAGTCAAATTTCTTCTCCGTAAACAGCACCTGAGAAAAAATACCCGTACCGGAAGGTTTCTGGCTGAAATAATTCTGAATATCCTGCGGCTCAAAAAGGTGTTCCACGAACAGACCGCGCGAATAGGCATCAGTTACCTTGTCGAACTGCTGGATACGGGAAAGGCTCGCCGCATAATTTGCACTTGCGCCGATGATGTCAAGTTCCGAAACCTGCCCGGAAAGCGGTGAAATGACCGCATGGAATTTCTCCATCTGGCAGATGTATTCGTTCAGCCCGTCACCATTGTAATCGAAATTCGTCAGTGACTCTGAAAATGCATAGCTGTCCCGCACAATTTTTTCAGCTTCATTCAACAAGCGGTAAGCGCTCTGGCGTTTCCCGGCAATTGCGGGCAAGCCGAGCGGCAGCGTCACATAATTGAAGCCGCACTGCGCTTCCCAGAGTTTTTCCTGCGCAAAACGCTTGCGCTGCTTGTCGCCGCCATGGCACTGCGCAATTATCATGCTGATATACATCATCCGCTCATACAGACGGCGGTTCTGGCGGTACGTGTTCAAAAAATCATAGATGGTAACGGGGAAGCGGCTTTTGTTCTCGCATTTCTCGTAGACCTTGCGCGCCCACTGCGACACGTTCCGCTCCATTCCAGCCGGAACATAGGCCGGGGTAAAGCGGCGGGCAGCTTTCAAATAGAGCTGCGGCAGGTCAAAGCGAACCTGGCACTGGGAACTGTCTTCCACCAGCGTGTAAATGTATTTAAAGCATTCCGAGCGGAGGAATTCCTGCCCCCGCTCCACCGGAATCGAAATAACAGCAACGGGGTCAAAGCCATTTTCCCCGCTGTCACATTCCTTACGGATGGCCTGCTGAATGCGGGCAACCCATTCCTCCCCCTTTTCGCCGGAAAGCGGAAGGAAATCCGAGCGGAGGGGCAGCACTTTAAGCGTCTTCCCCTGCTCGCTGGTAATGAGCGGATAGCAGCATTTGCAGGACGAAGGCACAAGCGTGCTGTCCAGCAGCACATATTCCATGCCGCATGACTGGAACGTCGTTACAAGAGAAGGATCCCAGATGCTGCCAAACAGCGTCATGCCGCGCGGGCGCTTACCCACCGTAGCACGCAGCAGGGCACTCATTTTTTCTATCTGCCCGCTGCGGTCAACAGGAAAAAGCA
>CADCQA010000166.1 GCA_902803415.1 uncultured Spirochaetaceae bacterium
GTAGGCAGATTTTTTAACGTTAAAAAATCTGCCCTCCCCTAACTTCACGGGGCGCGGGGACATTCCTCGCAAAAATTGATTTCCGTGCTGCCGCACCGCGGGCTCTAGAAATTCTATCGCGGATTGTGTATAGTGGGGAACATGAATAGAGACAGGCGTTCAAGACGACATACAGGCAGCTCCAACTGGAAAAACGGCGGACAGCGCCGCCAGCAGCGTGAGCCGCGGACTCCCCAGCCGGTGTTCCGGCCGCCGCGTGCGGTAACCATGGAACAGATCCGCGAAGATGAGGACGCAATATCCGCATTCAAGGCTGCAAACCAGCCCGTCTGTGAATGCTGCGGACGGCCCATCATGGACATGGCCTCCGTCATAGCAAGCAGGGAATCGGGGAACCCCATACATTTTGACTGCGCGCTGGAAATCCTTGCGGGTGAGGAAAAACTTGCTGCCGGGGAAAAATTTGCCTACATCGGGCAGGGACGCTTTGGCATTGTGTTCCGCGAAAATCCCCATGACGTAAAGCATTTTTCCATCAGGAAAATCATTGAGTGGGAAGCCAAGGACAAAAAGCCGCAGTGGCGCGACCAGATGGCAGACCTGTACAGCAAGGTTCATTAGACCTGTTCTGAAACTTCAGTTTCCGAACAGGTCTATTGATTTCCGTTCCGGCCTGTGCCTTGCAAAAGCTTTGCGGAAAGTGTAGAATCGGGGCATGATACAGGCGACAGGTTCCCAGATTATTGTAAAATTGCTTGAAATGGAAGGTATTACTACCGTTGCCGGGATTCCCGGCGGTTCCATTCTTCCTTTATATGACGAGCTGAACCGCAGCTCCATACGGCACGTACTGGTGCGGCAGGAACAGGCTGCGGGCTTTATTGCGCAGGGAATTTCCCGCTCTACCGGCGGCGTAGGCGTATGCATGGCAACGAGCGGCCCCGGTGCCATGAATCTGCTGACCGCTATTGCTGATGCGCGCTGCGATTCTGTCCCCATCGTTGCAATTACGGGGCAGGTGAACACCTCGCTTATCGGAACCGACGCCTTTCAGGAGGCGGACACCTTTGGACTGTCTTTCCCCATTACCAAGCACAGCATGATGATAAAGAATCCCGCCGACCTGCTGACCGCCATTCCGCTGGCGTTCTCCATTGCGGCGGCCGGCCGCCCCGGCCCGGTGCTGGTGGACATTCCCCGCGACGTGCAGACTGCCGTGGTGGAATTTGAAGCGTGGCCGCAGGTGCAGCCTGTTACGGTGCCGCGCCATTCCGCCCCTGCAGAGCGCTTTGCTACCCCTGCCGACCGCATTCCGGCGCTCATCAGCATGATGGCTGACACGCTGCGCTCTGCATCCCGCCCCGTACTGTATGCGGGCGGCGGCTGCAATGACGGTGCTTCCGCCGCGGCCATCGGGGAATTCCTTGCCGCCTACGGGGACTGCGCCGTTGTATCCAGCCTGATGGGAATCGGCGTTGTGCCGCGCAGCGCCGCGAACAACTTTGGCATGGTGGGCATGCATGGTTCTTCCGCCGCCAACCGGGCGATGCACGACGCGGATGTGGTGCTTGCCGCCGGTGTCCGCTTTGATGACCGCGCGACGGGTGCCATTGCCTCCTTCTGTCCCAATGCAAAAATCCTGCACATCGATATCGATGCCGCCGAGATAAACAAAATACTGCCTTCGTTTGCATCTTTGGTCTGCGGGGTGGATCATGCATTCCCGCTTTTGACACAGGCGCTGCGCTTTGCTGCCCCTGATGCCGCTGCCGGAAAGGCCCGCGCGGAGTGGACGGCAACGCTGCGCCGGCTCCATGCAGACACGGAAAGCGTGGAACTGGGGCGGAGCAGTGCCGTTCCGGCGGATTCCGTGAACCCCCGCGCTTTTATCAGGAACATTCCGGCCCTTGCCGAACGCGCGGGCGTAAAAGCGGATGACATCATTGTGACTACGGACGTGGGGCAGCACCAGATGTGGAGCGCCCAGTATTACCCCGTGGAGCATGCACGGCAGTTTCTGACGAGCGGTTCGCTGGGCACGATGGGCTTTGGGCTTCCGGCGGCAGTCGGGGCTGCCCTTGCAAATCCTTCCCGGCGCGTGGTGTGCATTTCCGGCGACGGCAGCATCCTGATGAATGTGCAGGAACTTGCTACGCTTGCTGAATTAAACCTTAATGTGACGGTCATTGTGCTGCAGAACGGTTCGCTGGGCATGGTGCGCCAGCAGCAGCAGTACCTTTTTGGCGGGAATTACAGTGCCAGCATCTTTGAGAAGCAGCCTGACCTGCTTGCCGTTGCGGCTGGCTTTGGCATAGACCCCGTTGACGCTTCTGCGGACGCGGAATGGTACCGGAAAGCCTTTACGGCAGGACCGCATTTTGTGCGCCTGCATATTTCTATGGAAGAAAACGTGCTTCCCTTTGTCTCTGCCGGAAAAGCAAACATAGACGCCATCCGCGACTGAGCGACTTGCCGGCTGAGCGACTGCCGTATTTTTTTGTGGCGGGATTTTATAAGCTGTGGTATACTGTAGGAAAGCGGTTTCCGGCGCTTTCTGCCGGTGCTGTTTCCTGACGCCTTGACAGGCGCGGGGGCATGGGAGGCAGCTCGTTGTATAAAATCCTGCTGGTCGTCCAGTTCGTGAGCGTCATAGCCATGCTGCTGGAGACGTCCTACATTTCAAAGAATCTCCAGAAACCCCTGCACGGCAGCCTTTTTTTCATTTTCAGCACGATGATGGAATGCAATGCCGCCTATCTGGCGCTCATGCTTGCCCGCACGGAGCGCGAGGCCTTTGTTGCCATGCAGATTGGCTACCTGGGCAGGATATGGATTCCCTTTGCCCTGCTGCGCTTTGTCCTTCAGCTCTGCGGTGCACGGAAATACCGCCGCCTGATACCGCTGCTGGCACTCTTCCATACGCTCACGTACATTGTGGGGCTCACCGAGCGTTGGCACCCCCTGTTCTACCGGGACATCCATTTTGTGGAGGATGGCATGTTCCCCCACCTGGAATACCGCATGGGCATCTGGTTCATCGTGTATTCGCTGCTTTCCCTGCTGTACTTGGTATTCATGCTGGTCGTCCTGAGCCGCACAATCTACCGGGAAAAATCGCACGCCAAGAAAATGCGCCTTGTGATTGTTGCTTGCTCCGTCGCTTCGTATTTTATCGCCTTTACGCTGCGCCTGCTGCGCGTCGGCGGGGAGGAATACGACGCAAGCATACTCGGCTGCATCTTTGCGGCGACGTTCTTCTTCATCGCCCTGTTCCGCTACGACCTGATGGACACGCGGAAGCTTGCGCAGGACTTCATCATCGACCGCCTGACCGAATGCATCATTGCGGTGGACGAAAACGGGAATACCGGCTACTTCAATTTTCCGGCGGCACGGCTGTTCCCTGCGCTGGGCAGCACCCCGGAGCCGGTCATTACCATGCTGGACAGCGTGCTTTCGTCGAACGAACCGCTGTGCATCGAGGACCGGATGTACCGCGTGGAGGTGAACACCCTGTACCACGAGCGGCGCAAAATCGGTACGGTCTACGTGATTTCCGACGTTACCGAGCACTACCGCCATTTGGAGGAGCTTGAGGAGCAGAAGCAGATTGCCGCCCGCGCGAACGCTGCCAAGACGGCCTTCCTTTCCACCATGAGCCACGAAATCCGCACCCCAATCAATGCCGTGCTGGGCCTGGACGAGATGATTCTGCGCGAAACGAACGAAGTCACCGTGCGCGGCTATGCCCGCGACATTCAGTCCAGCGGCCGCATGCTGCTTGCGATTATCAACGACATCCTTGATTTCTCCAAGATTGAAGCGGGCAAGATGGAAATCATCACGGGTGAATACAACCTGAGCGCCCTTGTTGCCGACCTGGTGAACATGATAGAGTCCCGCGCCTACGCCAAGGGACTGACCTTTACCGTGCAGGTGGATGAAACGACGCCCTACCTGCTGCGGGGCGACGACACGCGCATCAAGCAGTGCCTGCTGAACCTGCTGACCAACGCCGTTAAGTACACGCGGGAAGGCAGCGTAACGATGAACATCGGCTTTGACCGGCTGGGCGATTCCCGCATCAAGCTGAAGGCAAGCGTTTCCGACACAGGCATCGGTATAAAGGAAGAAGACTTGAAGCGCCTGTACGCCCCCTTTGAGCGCTTTGAGGAAAAGCGGAACCGCCGCATCGAGGGCACCGGGCTGGGCATGAGCATCGTGAAGAGTCTTTTGTATGCCATGAACAGCAAGCTGGAGGTGCAGAGCACGTACGGCAGCGGCAGCACATTCTCCTTTGCGCTGGAGCAGGACGTCGTTGACTGGAAGCAGATGGGTAACTGGCGTGCCGAGCACGGCATGGAGGGCGACACGCCGTGCTATGCGGAAACCTTCCAGGCGCCAGAGGCACGGATTCTGGTGATTGACGACACGCCCATGAACCTGACGGTCATCAAGGGGCTGCTGCGGACGACGCGCATTCAGATTGAAACCGCCGGAGACGGCATTTCCGGCCTAGAGCTTGCCCGCAAGACGCCGTTCAATATTATTTTCATCGACCACCTGATGCCGAACATGGACGGCCTGGAAACCGTGGCGGCGCTCCGCTCGGATGCTTCCGGGCTGAACTGCAAGACACCCTGCATCGCGCTTACTGCAAATGCCGTCAGCGGGGCGCGGGAAATGTATCTTGCCGCGGGCTTTACGGATTACCTTTCCAAGCCCATCGACAGCGTAAAGCTTGAGGAGCTGATTGAGCGTACGCTGCCGCCGTCCCTTGTGCTCCACCGGAAGGACGGGGGCTACGTTGTTGCAAAGGACGGCTGGAACGGCATTGAACGGCGCTCCAGCGGCGGAAACGGCTATGCCGCACAGCTTTTCAAGGATTACTTTGGGCTGGATGTGTCGCCCGCGCTCCGGCACTGCGGCTCCAGGGAAGTCTTTGAGGACGCCCTGCAGAACTTCTACGAGGAAATCCCGCAGAAAGCGGCGGCCATCGATGCGTTTGTTGAAAAGGGCGATTGGAAGGAGTATACGGTGCTTGTCCATGCGCTCAAGAGTTCCGCCCGGCTTATCGGTGCGGGGCAGCTTTCTGAATTTGCCCTGCGCATGGAAGAATGCGGCAATGCCGCTGCCGGCGGGGGAGAGGATGCCTTTGCCGCCGCTGCCCAGATCCGGGAGCATACGCCGGCACTGCTTTCCCTGTACCGGGATTACCGCAGGAAGCTTGCCGTCCTGTGCGGTGATGGTGCTGCCCCGGAAGCGCCGCGCCCTGTCATTCCGCAGGAGACGCTTGCCGATGCGCTGTCCGCCCTGAAGGAATTTGTGGGCGCCTTTGACTTTACCAGCGCGGATGCCGTCATTTCCAGCCTGTCAGGCTATGCTATGCCGCCGGATTTTGCCGCACGCTTCGAAAAAATAAAGGCCGGAGTCCGCGCCGCCGACCAGCGTGCCGTAATGGAACTGCTGGGCTGAAGGGCTGGCAGAATCGGGGCTTCCGTGGTATAATTGATGCGTCCGGAATCTCTGGCTGTGCAGCTTCCAGCAGCTTCCGGACTTTGAAAATCTTGCCGGGCAGTATACGGGGAGCTGCCGGGGGACTTGAGGGGGAAACAGTATGCTTAATGTGCTGCTTGCCGTCCAGTATGTTTCCATTGCGGGGCTGCTGTTCGAGTGCTCTTATATTTCTCGGTTCCAGAAGGATGCGCTGCACGGCTGCCTCCTCTTCAATGCAATGGCTACGCTGGAAACCAGCGTAAGCTACCTTGCCGTCATGCTTTCCCGCACACCGGAGGCTGCATTCATTGCGCACCAGCTGTCCTACCTTGGCCGCGTGTGGATTCCCTTTTCGCTGCTCCGTTTTGTGATCCTCCTCTGCAACGAGAAAAAAGTTTCCCGCGTTGTTCCGCTTCTTGCGCTCTTCCATACGGTTACGTATTTCGTTATCCTTTCCGGCACACATCATTCGCTCTGGTTCCGTTCCGTCGGCTTTGAGGAAGACGGGATTTTCCCCCATCAGGTGTCGGAGTACGGCATCTGGAGCTACCTGTTCTACCTGGTGACTTTCTTCTATTTTGTCTATATGTTTGTGCTGCTTCTGATGACGCGGCGCAAGATGCTTACCTGGATGCAGCGCAAGCGGATTGACTACGTAACGGCCGCCGTGTTTGTGGACATGCTTTCTGTGTTCCTGCGGATGGGCGGCGCCGGGGGCGAGTACGATGTTACCGTTCTGGGTTATGCGGTTTCTACGGTGTTCGTGTACATCGCCATCTTCCGCTACGACCTGCTGGAAACGCGGGAACTTGCGCGCGACTTTGTGATAGACCGCCTGATGGAAGGCATTATCGCGGTGAACGACAAGGGGCAGCTGGGCTATGTTAACTCTATGGCCGCAGAGCTTTTCCCGGAACTGCGCACTGTCCCGGAGAACGTCATTGCCAACCTGCGGATGACCATTGCAGCAAAAGACGTACTGCACATCGGCGGAAGAATTTACCAGCCGGAATACGGCGCGCTCTACAGCAAGGGCAAGGAAATCGGTACCGTCTTCCAGATTTCCGACCGCACCGAGCACTACCGCTATCTGGAAGAGCTTGAAGACCAGAAGCTGATTGCCATCCGTGCAAACGCAGCAAAGACTGAATTCCTGACGAGCATGAGCCACGAAATCCGCACGCCCATCAACGCAGTGCTCGGCCTGGACGAAATGATTCTGCGCGACAGCCGGGAAGCCGCCATCCGCACCTACGCGAGCGACATTCTTTCCAGCGGGCGCATGCTGCTTGCGATTATCAACGACGTGCTTGATTTCTCCAAGATTGAAGCGGGCAAGATGGAGCTGCTGCCCGTGGACTACAGCCTGAGCACGCTGGTGGCCGACCTGGTGAACATGATTGAGTCCCGCGCCTATGCCAAGGGCCTGGTGTTCAGCGTGCACGTGGACAAATCCATGCCGCTCCACCTCTTTGGCGACGACACCCGCCTGAAGCAGTGCCTGCTGAACCTGCTGACAAACGCCGTCAAGTACACGCGCGAAGGCTGCGTATCCATGGAAATCGGCTACGAGAAAAAAGACGATTCCACCATCATCCTGCGGGCAGAAGTGCGCGACACGGGAATCGGCATAAAACCGGAGGCGATGGAACTGCTCTGTTCCCCCTTTATGCGCTTTGACGAGCAGCGCAACCGCCACATCGAGGGCACGGGCCTTGGCATGAGCATCGTAAAGAGCCTGCTTTCCGCAATGGGTTCCACCCTTGAGGTGAAGAGCGAATACGGCAAGGGCAGCTCGTTCTCTTTTGCCGTGGAGCAGGGCGTTAAGGACTGGGAAACCGTGGGCGACTGGCACGAGAACACGACGCGGGTTTCTTCTTCTGCAGCGGGCTACACGGAAAGTTTCCAGGCGCCGGAAGCAAAGATTCTGGTGGTGGACGACACGCCGGTGAACCTGACGGTGTTCAAGGGCCTGCTCCGGAAAACCCGCGTGCAGATTGACACCGCGAGCGACGGCATATCGGGGCTTGAGGCAATGCACCGCAGGCCCTACCACATCATTTTCATCGACCACCTTATGCCCAACCTTGACGGCCTGGGAACCATTGCCGCGCTCCGTGCCGACGACAGCTGCGTGAACCAGAATGCCGTCTGTGTGGCGCTGACTGCAAATGCCGTGAGCGGTGCGCGCGAAAGCTACATTGCCGCGGGCTTCTCGGATTACCTTTCCAAGCCGATTGACGGCGGCAAGCTGGAAGAGATGATAGAGCATTACCTTCCGGCCGAACTTGTGCTGCATAACGGCGACGAAGGCTTTGCGGTACTGAAGAGCGGCGAATGGGACGGCGTGGAGCGCCGCATGAACGGCGATTCAAGCACTGCCGGATTCTGCCGCGATCTGTTCGGGCTGGACATTGCACAGGCGCTCAAGAACTGCGTAACGCGCCAGGTTTTCCTTGAATCGCTCAAGAGTTTCCACGAGGTGATTGCAGAGAAGGCCGATTACATCGAAAAGCTTGCCGCCGAAAAGGACTGGAAGAACTATACGATACAGGTGCATGCGCTCAAGAGCTCTGCGCGGCTTATCGGTGCCGACCAGCTTTCGGAGCTTGCGCGCAACATGGAGGACTGCGGCACTGCCCTGGTGCGCGCCGCCTCCGACCCGGCTGCGGTGGGGTCAGACGATGTTGCCGCCGCCGAAGCTTCAATTGTGGAAAAAACACCGCAGCTGCTTGTGTGGTACCGCGAATACATTGCCAAGCTGGCGCCTCTGTGCGGCGGTGCTGCCAGGGAAGAGCTGCCGCCCATCAGCCCGGAGATGCTCCGCGATGCACTCGGCGCCCTGCGTGAGCTTGTTGCGGCGGCGGATTTTGCGGGCGCGGACAGCGTAATTGCAGAACTGGACCGTCACGCCATGCCCGCAGACTTTGAGCAGCGCTACGCCAAAATCCGTGCGGCCGTGCGCGCCGTTGACCAGACCGCCGCCATGGAACTCCTTGCGGAGGCCAATGGGGCTGTCTAAGCAAAGCGCTCCCCGCTGAACAGGTTTATTCCTCCCAGGGATATTTCATGCCCCAGTCGCTGCGCAGCCCGTCCATGACGGCACAGAGCGCCTGTGACTTTGCAAAGGTGTGGACGTCGGATTCTGTTTTGCCGTCCAGAATGCAGCGGGTTGCATGGATAAGTTCGTATTCATAGCCGTTTACAGAAAACGGCTTTTTTATTTTTGCTGCAACTTTGGTGCCGTTCCCCTTTTCGTCCTTGTAGGTGTGGACTTCTGCCTGCTGTGCCATAAAGAAATTCGGTACGGTAATGTAGCCTTCCGTTCCGTAGATGACGGCGTCGTGCGTGCTGCCGGGACTGGGCATGTCCATTGCGCTCTGGAAGCTTGCCGTGATGGTGTTTGCAAAGCTAAGGTTCCCGCTGTTCCACGCGTCCACACCGCCCCGCATCCTGACGGAGGAACTTGCGCGTTCCACCGGAGAAAAATCTGCCATCATCATCGAGAAGTAAATGCAGTAAATGCCAAGGTCAAGCAGGGCGCCGCCTGCAAGGTTGGGGTCATAGTTTCTGTCGTGCGGGTCAAAGCTGTTCCTGTTGCAGAAACGTGAATCGATGTGCTGCACCGCGCCTATGGCACCCTGCCCGATGTAGCGGCGTACTTCGGCAAGGCACGGATTGAAGGCCGTCCACATTGCTTCCATAAAAAAGCGCTGCTTCCTGACCGCCGTTTCCAGCATGCCGGACAGCTGCCGCATCGAACAGCCTGCAGGTTTTTCGCACAGGACGTGCTTGCCGCTTTCCAGCGCCATCATTGCCGAATCGTAGTGGAACGCATGGGGGTTGGCAATGTAAATGGCATCTACTTCCGGGTCAGAGAAAAGTTCCCCGTAGCTTCCGAAGGCTTTCTGGAAATGCCACTTTGCGGCGAATTCCTGTGCGCGCTCAATGTTCCGGCTGGCAACGGCATACGTCCGAATGCCGTTTTTTGCTCCGGCGCCGTTCATGGCCTCTGCCATTTTTGCAGCAATCCTGCCGGGTGCAAGTATTGCCCAGTTCACATAGTCTTTCATGTTTCCATTATATGCCCGGCTTCCCCGGAAAGTCCAGCAAAAGATGCGGAAACAAAAAATGCGCTCCCGGCGGAAACAGACCTGTTCTGCCGGGAGCGCAGTATTATTGTGCTTGCGTTGCAGCTGCGGGGTTTGAACCCTTTTATTACGCCTTTACGAATTCCTTTTTGAGGAATGCAAGGTCAAGCTCCGGGTACAGCACGTGTGCACCGAGCAGCTTGTTCACGCGGGCACGGGCTGCGGCAACGGCATCGTCAGAAATGTCGATTTTGCCCTTTGCCGGCTTTCCTTCCTTGGTGACGCCCGGCTTTGTGTTCTTAAGCACATAGTCGATGATGGAAGCAACTTCCTTCATGTCGGCCTCGTTCATGCCAAGCGTGGTAAGTCCCGGTGTACCGATGCGGATGCCGCTTGTCCACCATGCACCGTTCTTGTCGTAGGGCAGGGCGTTTGCGTTGGCCGTGACGCCGCACTTAAACAGTGCAGCTTCTGCCTGCTTTCCGGTCAGGCCGTAGCCGGTAACATCCACCAGCATAAGGTGATTGTCTGTACCGCCGGTCTGGAGCGGCATGCCGAAGCTCTTGCAGCCTTCTGCCAGCGCCTGTGCATTCTTTACAACCTGCTGTGCCCACTGCTGGTAAGCCGGGGTGCGGGCTTCCTTGAATGCGATGGCCTTTGCCGCCATGATGTGGCCCAGCGGTCCGCCCAGCACCATGGGACAGCCCTTGTTCACGTAGTCGGCGAATTCCTTCTTGCACAGAATCATTGCTCCGCGGGGACCGCGCAGCGTCTTGTGGGTTGTGGTGGTAACGATATCTGCCCATTTGACCGGGTCAAAGTCGCCTTCAAAGACTTTTCCTGCAACCAGACCGGCAAAGTGTGCCATGTCTACCATGAGGACGGCTCCGCACTTGTCTGCAATTTCGCGGAAGCGCTTGAAATTAATCTTGCGGGGGTAGGCGCTGAAACCGGTCAGCAGGATGAGCGGCTTTACTTCCATTGCCTGCTTTTCGATGGCATCGTAGTCCAGCAGGCCGGTTTCGCGGTCAACGCCGTAGGGATGGCTTTCGAACATGCGGGCAGAAACGTTCATCTTGTAGCCGTGGGTCAGGTGGCCGCCGCAGCTGTAGTCCAGGCCCATCAGCTTCTGGTTCCCGAACTTCTTGCGGAGCATGTCGAACTGCTCGTCGGTCAGGTCATTCAGGGATTTTACGCCAAGTTCTTCCAGCGTGGGGGTCTCGACCTTTGCGGAAAGAATTGCCCAGTAGGCAACAAGGTTGGTGTCCGCGCCGGAATGCGGCTGGACATACGCGTAGTCAGCACCAAAAAGAGCTTCGGCCTCGCGGGCAGCAGTGTTTTCCACCGCGTCGATGTTCACGCAGCCGCCGTAGTAGCGGTGCTCCGGATAACCTTCTGCGTACTTGTCGGTAAGCAGGTTGCCCATTGCGGCCTGAACGTTGAGCGAGCAGTAGTTTTCGCTTGCAACAAGTTTCAGGTGGCTCCGCTGGTTTTCAAGCTCGTTCACGATGGATGCCGCGATATCCGGCCCGACGGCTGCAACCTGCTGAAGGTTTGCAACATACGCTGTCATGGCGGCATTCGGTTTTCCGCCGCAAGAATTAAGGTAATTTTCCAAAGGTGTTGACATTCTGATACTCCCTGTTTGTGGTGGGAGGGGCTGTTCCGGGCATCGCAGGGAATTCCGCATGCAGCCGCCCCCTGCCGCACATTCTACCGGAATTCCGGGAAAGTGTGAATAGCCCCCGCTTTGCCTGCGCCGTAAGATGTTTCTCTGTGGCATAAATCGGAATTCTGTGGTATACTGGAACAGGCATTTTCAAAGTTACCTCGAAAAACTGAAGTTTTTCGAGGTTCCCGCATGGTGCCGCATGAGGTTTTGGAAGATGAACGGAAAGTTTAGAAAGAAGATGCGCAGGCTGCTCAAGGGCCTGAAGCGGGGGCTGAAGAATCCCTTCACCTACCTGATGCTCCTGATTATGGGCATGCTGGTGCTTGCCACCTACGTGGTCTACAAGACCGAAACCAAGACGGACTCCGGCATAACGGGCCTGTTCGACGCGGTGTGGCACACGATTGTGGCGGTTGTTGCGGCTTACTACGACTTCTACGTCAAATCAGTTCCCGGCCGCTTTGCCTCGCTGGTGCTGCTGCTTCTGGGCATGGCCTTCTGGGCGGTCGTAATCGGAAAGATTACCTCGGTAATCATGGACATTCAGTCAAAGAACAACAAAGGATTAAAGAAGATAAGGCGTATGAAAGGACAGTTTTTGCTTTGCGGATGGAGGAGCGGATTCGAGAAGCTCCTTGAGACGGTGATGCGGTCAAATCCGGACATCACTCCCGACATGATTATTCTGGTGAACAATGCCCCCTCCCAGCAGGTGGAGCAGCTCAAGGAGGACCCCCGCTTCAGGGAGGTCAAATATGTTTCCGGGGACTTTTCCGACGCAGAGACGCTCAAGCGTGCCCACATCGACTCGGCGGGCCGCGTCCTTGTCATAGCGGATCCGGGCACGGGCAAGTCTTCGCCCATGGAGATAGATTCCCGCACGGTTCTTGCGGTGCTTACGATGAAGAACCTGAATCCTTCGGTTTACATTTCCGCAGAGCTGCTGGACGAAAAGCTTGCCGAACACCTGCGGCTTGCCCACTGCGACGAGATAATCCTGACGCAGGAGTACGAGCACAGCCTGCTTGCCACAGCCTCCAGCGGCCAGGGCTACAGCAACGTGATAAAGTCGCTCATCAGCGATGACTCCGACACGGGAATCATCGTGACCTCCTTCCCGCAGAGCTACGTGGGCAAGTGTTACGGGGAGCTGGAATCCTACTACGGCAAGCAGGGCGAATCCAAGGTATTGGTCGGCCTGCTGCTGAACGGAGAGGGCAGCTGCAACGAGCCGCTGCTTACACCGGCCGTCTCCTACATTATTCCCAAGCAGTCCAAATCCATTCTGGTCTGCACCAATGCCAACAGCTAGGAGGCTGCAGAGAAAGTATGAGCAAAAGGAAAGACGGAAAGCAGCGGCATTTCTTCCACTCGCTGAAGATGCTGCTCAAGAGCCCTTCGACATACGCATACCTGGCTATTGTCCTCCTTATCGTGTGCATGGCGGCAGTCGTCTACAACGTTGAGACCAAGACAGGCAGCGGCATACAGACCAAGTTCGATACGTTCTATTTTATGTGCGTCGCGGTGTTCGCAGGCTACTTTGAGTATGTGTGCGAGTCGCTGCCGGGCCGTGCCGCGGCAATCACCCTGCTGATTACCGGCACATTCTTCTTCAGCTACATTCGGGGTAACATAACCGCCCTGTTTGTGGACATTCAGGAAAAAAAAGATAAGGGATTGAAAACGATGAAAGATATGAGCGGACATTTTATCATTTGCGGGTGGCGGCCGGGCTTTGAAAAAATTCTGAAGACGGTGCTCAAGTCAAACCCGGACATAAGCACGGACATGGTTGTGCTGGTGAACGAGGCACCGGAGCAGATGCAGCTGCTCAAAAGCCATGAGAGCTACAAGGACATAAGCTTTATCGCCGGCGACTTTACGGACGAGTCCACGCTGAAGCGCGCATGCATTCAGGATGCGGAGCGTATCCTGGTGATTTCCGACAAATCAAAGGATTACTCGGAGCTGGAGATTGACTCCCGCACCGTCCTTGCCGTACTGACGATAGAGAGCATGAATCCCGGTCTGTACGTGGTTGCCGAGCTGATGAGCCCCAAGTTTGAAAAGCACCTGAAAATGGCGCACTGCGACGAAATAATCCTGACGCAGGACTACGAGCAGGCGCTGCTTGCCACGGCCTCCAGCGGTCAGGGCTACAGCCACGTTATCAGTACGCTTATAAGCAGCAACGATGCCAACTCCGGCATACTCATCGGCGACATTCCGCCCGAATTCATCGGAAAGACGTACGGCGACCTTAAAAAATACGAGGCAGACAAAAAGGAGCAGCACGGCCTGCTCATCGGTCTGCTGCTCAACTCCGGCAACTTTCACCACCGGCGCACGGAGGCCTTGCGCGAGGCCCAGAAGAACCCGGACATCAGCAAGATAATCGACAACCTGCAGAAGGTCAAGCTGCTCAAGAGCAACGAGCCGGTGCTGGCTCCCACATCCGCCTTTGTGATTCCCCGGCATTCCAAGGCAATCTTTGTGCGCGGCAAGGCCAACTGAAACAGGAGCATGTTGTATGGAAAAGAAGAATTTTGATGATATCCTGCCCAAGCTTATCAAAATTCCGCTCTTTGCGGACTTTGACCCGGCAAAGGCAGAGGACAAGACAATCCTTGAGCAGCTGTACGAGGGAATCGGCATAAAGACCTTCAAGCCCGGTCAGGTGATAATAAAGGAAGGCGAAGTCGGCGACGAATTTTACATTCTCTACTCCGGCTCCGTGCACATTTCGCGTGCCACCCCCGCGGGCGACTCCATAGCCCTTGCCGACCTGAACGCCAGCATGAACATCTTCTTTGGCGAAACCGCCCTCATCAGCAACGACACGCGGAGCGCGACTGTCACCGCCAACGAGGAATGCAAGGTGCTCGTGCTGACCAGCCGGAAGTTCCACGAGCTGTGCCAGAAGCAGACACTTCTGGGCTACCGGGTCATGCTCAAGCTGGCTCAGCGTTTGATTAACACGATAAGCCAGACGAACAAAGACAAGGCCATGCTCTACCAGGCGCTCTACAACGAGATTGCCGGAAACTAGGCCGGTCTGCAGGGCTGAACCCCCCGCCGTTTCCGGCGGGAAAAGCCCTTTTGTTACATGGTGCTTGTGCTGAGAACTGTATCGCTGTTTCTGGCGTACACTTCAACTATGGTGCCTGCGGGAACTGAGCCGGCAGGAATGCTGATCTGGCGGTCACTGCAGTACTGCACTTTCTTCAGGTGCGTAATGCTGCCGAAACAGCCTGCCGGGATGGCGGTTATAAGCCCCTGGCTGTCAACAGAACGGAAGCTGAGCGTAAAATCCGTGTTGAATGTGCTGAGCGGCGTGGCAAGGCTTGCAAGTTCTGCCGGCGAGACGCCGTTCTGGATGTCTAGTTTTACATCTGAGTGCCCTTCATACAAGGGGAGCTTGGTGGCAAAGGTTGTCATGTCAACGACCGTTACGTGCCCGGTTCCGCTACTGCTGGTACCTGAGAGGGTTATCAGTGCAAGGGAGCCGCCGCCGCTTCCGCTGTCAGCAGCGCTCGTTACGGTCGTGTTGGGACTGCCGCCTGGCATCCGGCAGCCTACTGCGGCTACCGCCAGTGCGAAGACTACAGTCAGCAGGGTACAACTACGATACTTTTTCATGTTTCAATCTCCTTTTCTAAAAAAAAACTTAAATCAACTATACCGCACCGCAAAAACTTTGTCCAGCACCTGCGGA
>CADCQA010000167.1 GCA_902803415.1 uncultured Spirochaetaceae bacterium
CGAGTTTAAAATCGCTCAAATAGCGCGATTTTAAACATCGCATTCTAGTGTAGCCTGTTCTGAAACTGAAGTTTCCGAACAGGTTTAATGAATATCTCCGGCATCAGCCGGACTATATTCTCAACAGAGGATAGCATTCTGGAAATACAGGGGACCCAAGACCTGACCGCGCAGTGCAGCAGCTACATCCGGCATCGTACCTTGAAACATACAACGCCGACATTCACCTGCTGAACCTCTCAGGCATGGCAGCAATAAATGCCGGTCAGCCCAGTCCGATGCCTATTCCTGCGGGCACATTCAGTAACTGCCAGCATGTGAAGGCATACGCCGTCTATACAAACATGACGGTGAGCAACGGCACGTTCCCGGCCGGGGCAACAAAACTGACAATTTCCTACGGCGACTCTATTAGCTTAGTCAGGCACTATGCAGTTGACGAAGACACAGGCAATCTTACCTGCACGATCAGCTACGATATTACTCCCGGCAACTGATCGGCATACCCCGCGGAGACACATCCTGTACCGGCCGGACAATACATTTCCGGCATGGGACAGGATGTATTGTGCTCCGGTGCGCAAAAAGCGGGGCATGTTCATTCCGGTCCACCCCGAAATCCGGCACACACCCCTGCGTGCAGCTGGGGATCTCTGTACAAGCTTCTTTTAACTCAGTATAATAGTAGAAATCATGGTGCAGACACGGTTTTGCCCCGTGAGAAACAAAGGAGTTTATATGAAAGTAAACAGAACGCTTGCAGCACTTGCCGGTGCCGCACTTCTGCTTGGCTCTTCAGCGCTTGCGCAGGAATCGTATGACGGTGCAACCAGCGATTACGGGCTGCCGGACGGATTCAGCTTTTCTTACACGCTGAGCACGGATGTTATCAAGACACACAATATTTCTTCATCAGACAATGACTTAGACACCTACGAATGGTGGGCAGACTTTGGCGGTCTGGTAAACAAGTTCAATGTGCGCTACTATTCAAACCTGCTGGCTTTCCAGCTTGCCCCAAAAGTGAAAATCGGCGAACCGACCGGCGAATCGTTCTGGAACAGCACCTACTGGAGCATGAACACAATTTCGTCCGGTGCCACCAGTACCGGAGCTGTCCCCGGCAGGAATCCGGGCAACTGGTTCACCCCCAACCGCGGCAAGCTGAATGCTGACGACACCGGTTTCGGCTATGACGGTTTTGACTGGAATATCCGCTTTACCCCCTTTGACATCGTTGACGTCTACCTGAACACCGCCGTTGAAATTGCAGGCGGCGGACTTCCTATCGGCGGCGGCCGCTTTGATGCGGCAAAGCTCGGTTCAGACGGCCTTACGGTTGTGCTCAAGCCAATCAGCGGACTGCGCCTTGCCGCATCCCTGCCCTTCACGCTGAACACCTACTCTACCTGGGACATGCTCTTTGCAGAAGATGAAGATGATGCCAGTCCAAACGGCTACCTTGGCACTGCCGGAAACCTAATGCCTGTCACCGACGGCAGTTCCAGGATTAAGTTCCAGCTCAAATTCGGTGCCGACTACAACTATAAGAACCTGTTCAGCATCGGTGCAACATGGGACGATATACTTGACGCTTCAAGCATGAAGATCGGCGCATACGCAAACATCACCGCCATCCACGGGCTGGATGCAGGCCTTGGCTACACCTTTAACCGCAAGGGCCAGGGGCAGGGCATCGCATTCGACTTCTTCGGCCTGAACGACTTCAACAATATGTTCAAGCTTTACGGCCAGCATGTCGTGCAGCTCTATGCACAGTACCTGATTGCCGGCAGGCTGACCGTCGGCGCCGAGGCTGCGTTCAACCTCCTGAGCGAGCAGTCTGTCTACGATATGTACGTCGGCGCACAGATTGGCTGCGACCTTGGTTCCAAGGTGAACCTGGGCGTAAAGGCAACCGTTGCATTTGACTTTGGCACCCAGCTGCAGTACACCGACAACAGCGGCGCAAAGGTCAACCCGCTCCACCGGCTTGCCGCCGCAAACACCGTGGCTGACGAAGCATACAAGAATTCTTTCCTGAAGAATACTGCCGGCAGCGGTGAAACTCTGTACCGCTTTGCAAACAGGGACTGGAAGATTGCAAACACCTACAAGACAGAAGGCAATGATGGCCGCGGCTACCAGGGAGAACAGACCGACTGGACCGGCTACCAGGCCGCCACCGTCATCAGCGTCCAGCCGTCCCTTACCTACACCACCGGGCACAACGTGTTCAGCGGCGCCGTGGCAATCGACTACCTGACGACCGCCGCCAACGACCCGGTTGTCGATGTAACAGACGAAAACGTAGTCGGCGACTGGTTCTTCAAGTTCCCGATTTCCTGGACCTATAACTTCTAAGGCAGCATTCCGTTTCTTTGCCGGGCCTGAAACCCGACATTACGGCTGCCACGCGGCGGACTGGTATTCCCGGCCCGCCGATTTTTTTTACCCCCAAAGCAGGCCGGGGGCAGCAAAAAAAATACGCGGCGCGTAAAACCGTACGGCACGCCCTCTGCCCCGCGAAGCTGACCCCAGCAGCGGCCGGCTCCTCTCCGGAACCAGCACACGTCCACTGCCGCCTGCCGCGTCAAATTTTTCTACCAAAATCGGCGGAACAGGCGTATAATAGAAGCATGCCCATTATCAGCAACCCAAGCACATTCTTGTGCACAAAGCATTTTATTTTCTGCGGGAACGACATCCTGCTGGAAGAGAGCGCCGCGCAGGACACGCCGCTTTCCCTGCGCTCGCTGCCGGACGCAGGCACCATGCAGCGCTGCGTAGAACTGCAGGTCGCCTCAGACTGGTACGAAGAGCCGGACCTTGACTACAGCGCCATGATGCTCGAAAAAGACGCCCCGCTGCCGGCCGGCTGCACCTGCATCCCGCTCCGCCAGTTTTTCTGGGATACGCTTGCACAGGACGAACAGCAGTGCGGGGGACTTTCCCCGCTGGGTGGCATTGCGGCACGGGCGCACGGCTTTCTGCGGCTCCGCGAGCAATACCGCTACTGTCCGCAGTGCGGCACTTTGCTGCAGGTGCATGAACACGAAGCCGCAAAGGTCTGCCCCAAATGCGGACGCATGGATTTTCCCCGCATTGAACCGGCGGTCATCGTACTGGTACACAAGGGAGACGAAATACTGCTCGTCAAAAACAAGAACCGCAGCTCAAATTTCTTCGGCTGTGTCTCCGGTTTTGTGGAGCACGGCGAAACGCTGGAGCAGTGCGCCGTTCGCGAAGTACAGGAAGAAACCGGCATCACCATACAAAACGTGCGCTATGCCGGCAGCCAGCCCTGGCCCTTCCCCGACCAGCTCATGATTGCATTCACGGCGGATTACAAGGAAGGAGAAATCCACATGCAGGAGTCGGAACTCGACGATGCCGGCTGGTTCCGGCGCGACGCCCTGCCGGAAATCCCCCGCCCCGGTTCCGTAGCCTACAACCTGATAAGCGGAAACTTCCGCTAAGAGGGAAGCCTGCGGAACAGACACAACGTACTGGTACTATTGAAAACTGACCGTCAAAATGATAGACTGGAGCTCTCAAAGAGGTATCCATGAAGAAAATTATCAGCGGCAAAGTCCGCGAAGTCTACGATTTGGAAGACGGAAGAATGGTCATCGTGACCACCGACCGCATCTCTGCTTTCGATGTCATCCTGCCGACGATGATCACAAACAAGGGCAAAGTGCTGAATGCGCTGTCAAATTTCTGGTTCGGCTACACGCAGGACATTGTGAAGAATCACATGATTTCAGCTGATCTCAAGGATATGCCGGCGGAATTCCAGAGTCCCGAATACGAAGGCCGCACAATCCTCGTTAAGAAACTCAAGATGATTCCCTACGAAGTTATCGTGCGCGGCTACATGTTCGGCAGCATGTATGAAGCATACAAGAAGGGCGAACCGTTCCTGGGGCACAAGTTCGACCGCGAATACAAGCAGGCGGAAAAGCTTGCGGAACCGATTGTTACGCCGTCCACCAAGGCAAAGGAAGGGCACGACATCAACGTGACGCTGGACGCAATGAAAGAAGACCTTGGCGCGGAGCTTGGTACAAAGATTGAACAGGCGGCAATAGCAATCTACAAGAAATGCTACGAGCACGCATACAAGAACGGCATCATCATCGCCGACACAAAATTCGAGTTCGGCCTTGATGAAGAAGGCAACCTTGTCCTTGGCGACGAAGTGCTTACGCCGGATTCAAGCCGCTTCTGGAACCTTGCAAGCTACAAGGAAGGCACAAGCCCCGCGAGCTACGACAAGCAGTTCGTACGCGACTGGCTCACCGAGCACAAGCTTGCCGGCGACCCGTCCATCAAGAGCATCCCGCAGGATATCGTGGACAAGACGGCCGCTCTCTACCGCGAATGCCAGACGCGCATCTGCGGCGCATAAATACGCTCTGTCAACCGCCAGTGGCGTTTGACACTTTCACCTGCCCCTGGCGGCAGGGAAAAACTCGGAGCTGTAATCTACAAAGCCGGGAATATTCTTGGCAAGATTCTGCATCCGGGCATCTGTGTCGGCAATAGTGTCAGCAATAGACTTCAGGTCGTTGCTGATATCTGCCGGCATGGGATAATCCTTCTTGTAATGCAGCTGGTGCTCCAGGCTTGCCCAGAAATCCATCGCAATTGTCCTGATTTGGATTTCAACCGGGATTTCCCGCTTCTGGTCGCTGAAATACACCCCAACTTTAACAATCACATGCAGGCTGCGGTACCCGTTATCCTTCGGACTCTTGATATAATCCTTCATCTCCAGCAGGGTGATATCGTCCTGCTGCAGGAGCATCTGCATGACGTGGTACACATCACTGATAAACGGACAGGTCACGCGGATGCCGGCAATATCATACAGGCGGTTTACCATATTATCCAATGTCACAGGGAGCCCCTTGCGCTGAAGCTTCTCTGCAATGCTCATGGGATCCTTTATCCTGCTTGTAATAGTATTTATCGGATTCCGGCGGTGCTTGCTCTCAAACTCATCCTCAAGAATCTCGAATTTTGTCGTTATCTGCTTAATGCCGCTTTCATAGAGCATCAGCAGATGCTGGAATTCCATCGCAGTGTTCAGGATTTCCGTAGGATTCATCAGTATATCTCGATTGTCGTTCGCAGTTCTTCTTAAAATGATTTCAGATGCCATAATACTAATATAACAAATTTTCCGGCAGGAAGTTAAATGAAAATTTCTATCATACCAGATGGAAGAAAATCAGTTGAAGAATTGAAGGAAGAGGAGAGAAGATCCGCCGGGGGAACCGCCGCCCGCGGAAGGGAAGCGCAGAATGCCTGCCGGGGAAAAAGAAAGCCCCCGCGGAAGCGGGGGCACATGCCCGTGGAAATAAA
>CADCQA010000168.1 GCA_902803415.1 uncultured Spirochaetaceae bacterium
AGTTTAAAATCGCTCAAATAGCGCGATTTTAAACATCGTATTTTAGTGTAACCTGTTCTGAAACTGAAGTTTCCGAACAGGTTTAATATGTCCGCAGCACTGCAGGAAGCCCCGCAGCTGCCGCCGGCATCAGCGTAACGAATCCAGCACTGCCAGCAGGCGGTCAATGTCCTGAGCAGAACTTGCCCAGCTGGTCACCAGGCGCACAACGGAATGAGCGGCGTCTTTCCGTTCCCAGAAACTGCATGCCACCTTGCGGAAAAGTTCCTGGCAGCGGCTGTCTTCCAGCACCAGGAAGACCTGATTGGTGCCGTTCACCAGAAGCTGCTCAAAGCCTTTTTCGGCAAGGAAGCTGCGTATTCGGTCGGCTGCCTGCACTCCCGTTCTGCCCCCGGAAACATACAGATCTCCGCTGAACAATTCATCAAACTGCAGGCCGAGCAGCCGCCCCTTTGCAAGAAGGGCGCCATGCTGCTTGATTGTCGTGAAGAAACAGGGAAGCCGAGCACTGTCCGGCACTACGACCGCCTCTCCAAAGAGCGCACCGCACTTTGTACCGCCGATGTAAAACACATCGCACAGGCGCGCAAGGTCAGCAAGCGAAACATCATTTGCGCTGCTTGCAAGGGCATAGGCCAGCCGCGCCCCGTCCGCATACAGGGGCAGCCCCCGGCGGCGGCAGACGGCACTCAGCGCAGTAAGTTCTTCCAGGGAATAAAGGGTGCCGTACTCGGTGGGCTGGGAAATGTACACCATGCCCGGCTGCACCGCGTGCGCATTGTTTCCGTCGGCATAGAAGGCTTCCAGCCAGGCGTCAACCTGCTCCGCAGCAATCTTGCCCCGGGACCCCTGCAAGATAAGCACCTTGTGGCCGCTTGCCTCCACCGCTCCGGCCTCATGCCCGGCAATGTGTCCGGTATCCGCCGCAAGCACCCCCTGGTACGGACGCAGCAGGGCATCAATAACCGTCGCATTTGTCTGCGTACCGCCCACAAGGAAATGCACCGCGGCATCGGGACAGGCGCAGGCTGCACGTATCTTTGCCCGGGCAGATTCACAGTAGCTGTCCGTGCCGTAGCCGGGCGTAGCCTCCAGGTTTGTCCGTGCAAGACGCTCCATAACAGCCGGAAGCGCACCCGCCATATAGTCAGATGCCAGCGGAATAAGGGCTTCTCCGCAACAAGATTCTTCCATAATATGCTCCTTTCAGGCTTCTGCCGACACGGCATCTATCTCCGCCAGTTCTTCTGCGGAAAACACCGTATTCTGTATGCAGCGGAGATTGGTAAGCACCTGAGACGGCTTTGACGCCCCCACCAGCACGCTGGTCACAGAGTCGTCGCGCAGTATCCACGCCAGCGCCATTTCCGCCAGCGTCTGTCCGCGCCGCAGGGCAATTTCGTTCAGGCGGCGAATCTGCCCCACACGCTGCGGCGTAATTGCGTCTTCGTTGAGGAAGCGCCCGTCCGTCCGCACGCGGCTGTCCGCAGGGATGGATGCAAGGTAGCGGTCAGTCAGCAGCCCCTGCGCAAGCGGACTGTAGGTGATAAGTCCCTTACCAAGGCGGGCAGCAGTTTCCTTCAGCCCGTTCTGCTCTATGCCGCGGTCAAAGATTGAATAGCGGTTCTGATTGATGACAAAAGGACAATGCAGCTCGTCCAGAATCCGTGCCGCCTTTTCCAGCGTCTTGCCGTCATAATTAGAAAGCCCGGCATACAGCGCCTTTCCGCTAAACACTGCCTGTGCAAGTGCGCCCATCGTTTCTTCCAGCGGGGTTTCCGGATCCATGCGGTGATGGTAAAAAATATCCACGTAGTCCAGCCCCAGGCGGCGCAGGCTCTGGTCCAGGCTGGCAAGCAGATACTTACGGCTTCCCCAGTTCCCGTACGGTCCGGGCCACATATCGTAGCCGGCCTTTGTGCTGATGACAAGCTCGTCGCGGTACGGAAGGAAATTCTCGCGGATAATCCGCCCCGCATGCAGTTCCGCACTGCCGGGAGCAGGACCGTAGTTGTTCGCAAGGTCAAAATGGGTGATTCCCCCGTCAAAGGCTGCAAAACAAATCTGCTTCATATTTTCGTAACTGGCACTGTCTCCAAAATTGTGCCAGAAACCAAGGGAAACGGCAGGCAGCAGCAGTCCGCTCTTTCCTGCGCGGCGGAACTGCATGGTCTCATAACGCTTGTCATTTGCTCTATACATAGCAGACAGTCTACACCCTCCGGCGCTGCAATGCAAGCCCGGCTCCTGCAAGAAAAAAATCTATAAACCTATTGACAAAGTAGGAATTACAAAGTACACTTGAACCATAAAACCCTATCATTTAAGTAGGAATAATATTTCAAGGAGCCGATTATGAGTGATATTAAGCAGAACGCACTGGAACTGATTGGAAAAACCCCGCTTCTCCAACTGAATGGCTATGCCAGGAAATCCGGCATCACGGATACCACAATTCTCGCAAAACTGGAATACCTGAACCCGGCCGGAAGCGTGAAAGACCGCGTTGCCCTTGCCATGATTGAAGATGCAGAAGCAAAGGGCGTACTCAAGCCGGGCGCTACCATCATCGAGCCCACAAGCGGCAACACGGGAATCGGTCTTGCGGCCGTTGCAGCTGCAAAGGGCTACCATGCAATCCTTACGCTCCCGGAAACAATGAGCGTGGAACGCCGCAACCTCCTGAAGGCATACGGCGCTGAAATCGTCCTCACAGAAGGTGCAAAGGGCATGAAGGGTGCAATTGCCAAGGCCGAGGAACTCCAGAAGTCCATTCCCGGCAGCATCATCCCCGGCCAGTTCGTGAATCCGGCAAACCCGGCAATCCACAAGAAGACAACCGGCCCGGAAATCTGGCAGCAGACAGACGGAAAGGTTGACATTTTCGTTGCAGGCATCGGTACCGGCGGAACCATCACCGGTGTGGGCGAATACCTTAAGGAGCAGAACCCCAAAGTCAAAATCGTTGCGGTTGAACCCGCCTCAAGCCCGGTGCTTTCAAAGGGCGAAGCCGGTCCGCACAAAATCCAGGGCATCGGCGCAGGTTTCATCCCCGATGTGCTGAACACCAAGATTTATGATGAAATCCTTCCGATTGAAAACGAAGATGCATTTACCGAAGGCCGCGCATTCGCACAGAGCGAAGGCATCCTGGTGGGCATTTCCAGCGGCGCAGCCCTGAAGGCAGCAAAGATTCTTGCAGGCCGCCCGGAGAACAAGGGCAAGACGATTGTCGTGCTCCTGCCGGATTCAGGCGACAGGTATCTGTCTACCCCGCTCTTCAGCAACAACTAAAGGCTGATGCAGCAAAGGTGCACAAAGGCTAATACCCTTTGTGCATTTTTCGGGACTGTTTTCATAGTAAAAATATAGGAATAATAACAAAAGCTGTCCGGGAATTCCTGCAGCACAATAGACCTGTTCGGAAACTACGTTTCCAAACAGGTGGCGAGTTCAAAATCGCTGAAATAGCGCGATTTTGAACATCGTATTTCAAAGTAACCTGTTCAGAAACTGAAGTTTCCGAACAGGTTTAATGCAAGGAGCGTACAAGTATGGCAAAGGCATTTTCTGAAATTGAAAAAAATCATCCCTGCTTCGGGAGCGGCCGGGCGGCCACTGGAAGAATCCATCTGCCGGTCTGTCCCGGCTGCAACATCGCCTGCCGTTTCTGCGAGCGCTCCATAAACACCACGGAAGACCGGCCCGGCGTAACGGGAACCGTGCTGGAACCGGCCGGGGCGGTGGACATTGTGCGCAGGGCGCTTGAAATCAGCCCCGACATAAAAGTCGCAGGTATTGCAGGCCCCGGCGATACACTTGCAAGCGACCGCGCGCTCCAGACTTTCCGCCTTGTCGGAAAGGAATTTCCGCAGCTCATAAAGTGCATGAGCACCAACGGACTGCTCCTGGACGAGCGCGCTGATGAAATCATTGCCGCCGGGATTGACACGCTCACCGTCACCGTGAATGCTGTCGACCCCGCAATTGAAGCTCAGCTGAATGACTACGTCATCTGGCACGGAAATAAAATTGAAGGAATCGAGGGCGCACGGATCCTTATCCGGAACCAGCTTGCGGGAATCCGCAGGATTGCAGCCGCAGGCATTACGGTAAAGGTAAACACGGTGCTCGTTCCGCGCATAAACGGCGCCCACATCGGGGCGGTTGCAAAGGCGGTAGCGGCTGCGGGAGCAACAAAATACAACATCATCCCGCTGATTCCGTGCGCAAAGCTTGCGGCAGAACCCGCGCCCACCTGCGCAGAAATTCATGCGGCACGGGCCGAGGCAGCGCAGCACATTACGCTGTTCCTGCACTGCAATCACTGCCGCGCGGATGCAGCCGGCATACCGGGAAAAACCGATGTATCGCGCCTGCTGTATGCAAAGTACGGTGCAGCCGGCGCCATACAGGAGAATTTCTCGCATGGCTGAAGCAGGAAAAAGCAGCAGGTACAAGGTTGCCGTTGCAAGCAGTGACGGAACGCAGGTAAACCAGCACTACGGCCGGGCAGACAAATTCTTCATCTACGAGATTGATGATGAAGAAGGCTACGACTTTGTAGAAGAACGCAGCGTGCAGCCGGTCTGCATGGAAGGGAGCCACCTGCTGCCGCTCATGGAAAAGAGCACGGCACAGTTCTGCGACTGCCGGTATGTGGCAGCAGCCCGCATCGGCAGTGGAGCCGGTGCAAGCCTTACGGCACGGGGCATCATCGGGATGGAGCTTCCCGGAAGCATCGAGGAAGCGATACTTAAAATTTGGAAATACAACCGGATACAAGGTTTATTTACATAAAACGAAGGAATAAAAACACGTAAGGAGAAACCAAGATGGGAGAACTACGGCAGATTGCAATTTACGGAAAAGGCGGAATCGGTAAATCAACGACAACACAGAACCTGACAGCAGGACTTGTTGAACACGGCAAGAAAGTCATGGTTGTCGGATGCGATCCAAAGGCAGACTCAACGCGTCTGCTGCTCGGCGGACTTGCCCAGAAAACAGTACTGGACACCATCCGTGACGAAGGCGAAGACATAGCCCTTGACCGCATCATGCGTACCGGCTTCGGCGGAACGCGCTGCGTGGAATCCGGCGGTCCGGAGCCAGGCGTCGGCTGCGCAGGCCGCGGCATCATCACATCAATCAATATGCTGGAAAATCTTGGTGCCTACACCGATGACCTTGACTTCGTCTTCTATGATGTTCTTGGCGACGTTGTCTGCGGCGGTTTTGCAATGCCCATCCGCGAAGGAAAGGCAAAGGAAATCTACATCGTTGCATCCGGCGAAATGATGGCGCTGTACGCGGCAAACAACATTGCAAAGGGCATCAGCCGCTATGCAAAGGCCGGCGGCGTGCGTCTCGGCGGCATCATCTGCAACAGCCGCAACGTTGACCGCGAGCTTGACCTGCTCCGTGCCTTTGCAAAGGAACTGGGAACGCAGCTGCTGTATTTTGTTCCCCGCGACAACATTGTGCAGCGCGCAGAAATCAACCGCAAGACCGTCATCGAATACAAGCCGGATTCTGCACAGGCAAAAGAATACCGGAACCTTGCACAGGCGGTCATCGACAACCAGATGTTCACGATTCCGACTCCCATGACGCAGGAGCGCCTTGAGCAGATTCTTCTGGAATACGGTCTTATGGACATGGCTGACGATTACAAGATTTAACCAAACGGCGTGCCTTTCGGGGTGCAGGAAAAAACAAAGAAGGAGTTTAGTATGGCAAAGATATACAATTCAATAACAGAGCTTATCGGGCACACACCCATCGTTGAATTTCACCGGCTGGAAAAGGTGCTCGGGCTGAAGGGACGCATTGCAGGAAAACTTGAATACTTCAATCCTGCCGGTTCCCACAAGGACCGCGCAGCACTTGAGATTATCGAAGCTGCCGAAAAGCGCGGCGAAATTGAACCGGGCAAAAATACGCTGGTAGAATTCACCAGCGGCAACATGGGCATTGGCATTGCGTCTGTTGCAGCAGCAAAGGGATACAAGTTTAAAGTCGGCATCCAGGCAGGCGTTTCCATCGAGCGCAAAAAGCTGCTTGAAGCATACGGTTCAGAACTTGTCAATCCGCCCAAGGAACTGATTGCGGGCGTCTTTGAAAAAGGCATAGAAGCATTCAACGAAGTGTATGACTGGATGCTCGAAACAACTCCCAGCAGCTGGACAAGCCGGCAGCTTTCAAATCCGGACAATGTTGCAGCACACTATAAGCACACCGGACCGGAGATTTGGGAGGATACCGACGGAAAGGTTGACATCTTTGTCGGCGGAGTCGGCACCGGCGGTTCCACACACGGCGTAAGCAAATTCCTGAAGGAAAAGAACAAGGCTGTCAAGGTCGTCATTGCCCAGCCGGACAAGGCAGACGTGGAGCACCCGGTTGTGCAGGGCGTTGAAGACGGCGGCTTCCACGGAATCCATGCCGTGCATGACGAGAACGGCCTGAACCCGATGGCACCCACCAATTTCAGCGACAAATATGTTGACGAATACGAAACGGTCACGTATGCAGAAACACTGAAGGCAATCCATCTGCTTGCCCATTATGAAGGCATTTTCATCGGAGCATCTTCAGGTGCCAGCCTTGCCATAGCAATCAAGCAGGCGCTCCGGAACGAAAACAAAGGCAAGCTCATCGTGCCGCTTCTGCCGGACAACGGCGAACGCTACCTGAGCGAAGATCTGCAGAAAGTCCGCCCCGATGTGGAAAGCAAGGCAGGATTCTGAAGACATTCCATTCCGTACAATTACAAGTGAATCAGGAGAGAGTTTTAAACTCGAAGGAGTAAACAGTGGCTGTGAATTTAAATTCTTCAAACGTTGCGACCCGTGAAAACAGAATCGGGTCAATAACAGGTTATATCGGTGACTTAAAAGACCTGGCAGAAAAATCAGAATGCGGTACGCTCAAGGGATGTTCCCGCTGCTTCAGCCAGTCAAGTACCTGTCTTTCAAGCTGCGCGCTTGGCCAGCTGTCTGCAATCCGCGACGTGGCAATCATCCACCACGGACCGGCAGGCTGCTCTGTCGCAAGCGCAGGTGCATATTATCTTGACAAAGTGATGGCAAAGAAACGCGGCGTCACAACCAGCACCGTATACGTCGGCACCGACATGAACGAAAAAGACACCATCTTCGGTTCCACGGAACAGCTTAGAAAAATAGTGCTCGAAGTGAACAGGCGCTATTCGCCCAAAGCCATTTTCGTAACAAGTTCATGCGCCACCGGAATTATCGGCGAAGACATTGACAGCGTTGTTGATGACCTGAAGGCAGAGATTGACGTGCCGATTGTCGCCGTCCACTGCGAAGGCTTCAAGTCACGCATCTGGGCAACCGGCTTCGACATCGCCGACCATGCCGTGCTTTCAAGCATCGTGCAGCCGCCCAAGCAGAAACGCAACACCATCAATTTCAAGAACTTCTACGAAAGTGCCCGTCCGGAAATCATCGAGATTTTCAAGAACTTTGATCTGGAACCGATATTCCTGTACTGCAATTCCACCGTCGAGGAACTCAGCCACATCTCGGAATCCCTTGCGACCACCTGTATCTGCGGTACGCTCGGAAATTACCTTGGCAACGGACTGGAAGAAAAATACGGTGTACCGTACGTGCGCAGCATAAACCAGTGCGGCATCGTGGGCTTCGAAACATGGCTCCGGGAAATCGGCAGGGTCACCAACAGAAGCGAAGCTGTTGAAAAATACATTGCCGAACAGCGGGCAATCTATCTTCCTCAGATTGAAGAAATCAAGAAAGAGCTGAAAGGCCTGCGCGCTGTCATCGGCATGGGACCAGGCTATACCTTTGAAGTAAGCCGCGTTCTGAACGAACTGGGCATAGAAGTTGTCTGGGCGCTCGCATGGCACTATGACAAGAAATATGAAAACGGCGACGTTCCGCCGTCAATGAAATACCTGCTGGACAACAACATCAACTTTGAGGCAAGTGTCTCTGACCAGCAGAATTACGAAGTGATGAACATCCTGCACAAGTTCAAGCCCGATCTGTATCTGTCACGCCATCCCGGTTCAACGGTGTGGGCAATCAAGAACGGAACAAGCGCCGTCTACGTGGCCGATGAATACATGATTTTCGGGTACAAGCACACACTGGAATTTGCCAAGACGATTCTTGACAGCATCCGCAACCGCAGCTTTGAGCAGAATCTTGCAAAGCGCGTAAAACTGCCGTACACAGACTGGTGGTACGAACAGAATGTTGATTCATTCTTCGTGGCAGAGAAAGGAGGAAAATCAGATGGCAAAACTGCTTGATAAACAGCGCTACAAGTGCGCACTCGCATCCATGCAGACGGTGCAGGCAATCAGCCGTGCCATTCCTATCCTGCATTCAGGTCCAGGCTGCGCGCAAAAACTTTCAGACGGCACAGGAAGTTCCGGCTACTTTTCACCGAACATTTTTCCGTGCACAAGCATCAACGAAAAAGATGTAGTCTTCGGCGGCACCAAAAAGCTTGCTTCCACGATTGAAAATGCACTCAAAGTAATTGACGCAGATTTGTTCGTGGTGCTCACCGGCTGTATTCCGGAAATCGTCGGCGATGATTCCGGCGAAGTGGTGAATCAGTTTGCAGATGCGCCCAAACCCGTAATTTACGCAAGCACCGCCGGATTCAAGGGCAATAACTACAAAGGACACGAGCAGGTGATTGATGCTATCATCACCCAGTACCTGAAAAAGCCGGAAGCCGGAGAAAAGATAAAAGGTCTTGTGAATATCTGGGCAGATGTTCCCTATCAGGATTTGTTCTGGCTGGGAAACCTCCGCGAACTTGAAAAACTCATCGCGGAACTGGGGCTTACGCCGAATACGATTTTCGGCTACGACCGGGGAATCAAAAACATCGACCTTGTTCCCAAGGCTGAATTCAACCTGCTTATCTCTCCGTGGGTCGGCTTGAAGAACGTCCAGAAAATGGAAAAGAAATTCGGCACCCCGTACCTGCACTACCCCGTGCTTCCGATTGGTGCCACTGAAACCAGCAAATTCCTGCGGGCGGTCGGAGACTTTGCCAAGGTTCCTGCAGAAAAAGTCGAACAGGTCATCAATGAGCATGAAAAATATTTCTACTACCTCATCGAGCGCTATGCCGACCTTTTCCTTGAAAACCGCGTCATAAACAAGCAGTTCTCCATTGTGGCAGATGCACAGTATGCACTTGCGGCAACAAAGTTCCTTGTGAACGACCTTGGCCTGTTCCCGGCAAAACAGTTTATCACCGATGACACACCCAAGGAATATCAGGAAAAAATTACCGCGGAATTCAAAAACCTGAATTATGGAATTCAGGCGGACGTTGCATTCAGCACCGACAGTTACCTGATTCACGAGCAGATTCGGGAGCATGACTACCACGGCTATCCGCTCGTGCTGGGAAGCTATTACGACAAGGAAGTCACCGAAGAACTGAAGGGAAACTTTCTGAATGTTGCATGGCCGTTCCAGAACAGGGTTGTCCTTGATGACTTCTATGCAGGCTATTCCGGAGGAATCCGCCTCATCGAAGACATTTATTCGGTTGCAGTGCAGCGCTTCAACTAAAAGTCAGACTGGAGTTGCCCATGGCGCAAGAAAGTTTTGAACTGCATAAAAAGCAGGCTGAATCATATCCTGAGGAATTTGCAAAACTTGCCGAATACGTAAAGGCAATCAAATTCGGTTCTGTAACAGTTCAGATTCAGAACGGCAGGATTATTCAGATTGACAAGAACGAAAAGTTCAGATTCGACAAAAAAACAAATTCTTAAGTCCGACTGGTCAACCAGAGGTCTCGGGAAGGCGGAAAGAAAGTATTCCGCCTTCCCGGGACTTTTTTATTGGCATGCCGGAGAAGGCACAGCTCAGACTTGGTAAGCGCAGACCGGTCCTTGTGCATGCTGCCCGCCGCCATAACAAAATCTATTCTACGGCAGGAACACGCTCCTGCCGGCAAAACAAGCGGAACCAGGCCGTGGATCCGCTGAGTATCCACACGATTCCCGTGGAAACCCATATACCGTCTTCCGCCATGCCCAGAAACTTCGTCATAAGCAAGGGTATGGTAAAGCGGCCGATAACTTCAACAATTCCGTTGAACAGCGCAAAAAAAGCATCGCCCATTCCGGTAAGCACGCCACGGACAACATAGATGGTGCCCAGTGCAAGATAGAAAAGACTTGTTATCCGGAGACCTCTGGTACCCAGCTCCACAACCTGACGGTCAGACACAAAGAGTCCCGTTATGCTCCTGCCAAAAAACTGCATCACACATATCATAATCACCGTCACCACAGTCATAATGAGGAAGCCCTTCCTGTATCCCAGATACACGCGGTCATATTTCCGTGCGCCAAAATTCTGTCCGCAAAAAGTTGCAATAGAAGCACCAAGCGTTGCATAGGGCTGATGTATCAGCTGCTCAATCCGGCTTGTACTGGTGAACGCTGCAACAACAACGGTTCCATACGAATTGACAATGCGCTGAATTGCCATGGAAGATATGGCAATCAGTGCAAACTGAAGGGACAGGGGAATACCAAGCCGGACAATTCTGAGCAGCATATCAATGCTGACAGTGCAGTCACTTTTTTTCAGTTTGAAAAATGCATTATGCCTGCGGGCATACAGGGCGCAGCTTACCATTGCCGTGAACTGAGAAACTATCGTTGCAATTGCAACACCTTTGATTCCCATCCTGAAGACGCAGACAAAGATAGTGTCAAGGATGACATTTATCACCGTTGACATGATAAGGAAATACAAGGGAGACCGAGAATCTCCCAAAGCCCGGAGCATGGACGCAAGATAATTATACAGCGAAACAAACAGAAGTCCCACGCAGACAAGACGTATGTACAATGCTGCAGGCTGCAGGATTTCTTCCGGGGTGCTCAGGAAGCGGAGCAGCGCCGGGGCAAAAATAAAGCCGATCGTCCCGAAGAACAGCGGAACGATGAGCATGACAAGCCCCGTGTTCACGATGCAGTTTTTTACCCTGGCACTATCGTGCGCCCCGTAAAATTGAGAAACAATGATGCCGCCGCCGCTTCCAATTCCATTGCACAGCGCAAAAAACAGGAAAGTAATAGATGCCGTTGAACCGACTGCCGCAAGCGCATCTGCGCCGACAAAACGCCCGACTATCACCGAATCGGCAAGGTTATATATCTGCTGGAAAATATTTCCAACAAGAGCAGGAAGTGCAAAGCTTATAATATGCTTTACCGTGTTCCCCGTAGTCATATCGGTTGTATAGTTTTTCATGGTTCCCCCTTCATTTCACCACGTAAAACAGAACTGTCCGGAATGCTTAATTTTTCCGGACACGCTCACTAAACCTGTTCGGAAACTTCAGTTTCAGAACAGGTTACACTAGAATGCGATGTTTAAAATCGCGCTATTTGAGCGATTTTAAACTCGCCGACCTGAGCAGAAACGTAGTTTCCGAACAGGTCTATTCAC
>CADCQA010000169.1 GCA_902803415.1 uncultured Spirochaetaceae bacterium
CGAGTTTAAAATCGCTCAAACAGCGCGATTTTAAACATCGCATTCTAGTGTAACCTGTTCTGAAACTGAAGTTTCCGAACAGGTTTACTATAGAACATTTTCGCAAAAAGGGGAAGGGCGCAGCATTTGTAATTGTTCGGGGAAATTTCTTGTGTTTAAGGTATTGACTTTAGCAGAAAAAGGACTACAATTTATAGATATATCAGTTGGGTGGGTTTTCCAGGCGTTTTTCCCGGAACCTTCTCATGTTTCAAGGAGTGTTTTACATGACGTTCAAACAGTTGCGTGTTGCCGTGTATGCTGATGGTGCTGATAAGGATGCAATGCTTGCAGAGTACAAGAAGGGGTATGTGTCCGGTTTCACCACGAACCCCAGCCTGATGAAGAAGGCCGGTGTTAAAGATTATGTGACTTTTGCAAAGGAAGTCGTTGCTGCCATCCCTGATCTGCCGCTGAGCTTTGAGGTATTTGGCGACGATTTTGACACGATGGAGAAGGAAGCCAAAGTTATCAGCGCACTGGGCAAGAACGTCTTCGTCAAGATTCCGATCATGCTGACAGACGGTACTTCTACCGCTCCGCTCATCAAGAAGCTGTCTGATCAGGGAATTCAGCTGAACGTGACCGCAATCTTCACCGTCAGCCAGGTTCGCGCTGCAGTCAATGCCTTCAAGCCGGGTTCAAAGAACATCGTCTCTGTGTTCGCCGGCCGTCTGGGTGATTCCGGCATTGACCCGATTCCGGTTATGCGCAAGACCGTCAAGATCTGCCGCTCAAAGAAGGGCACCATGAGCCTGTGGGCTTCAACCCGCGAGCTTTTCAACATCGTTGAAGCTGACCGCATCGGCTGTGACATCATCACCGTGCCGAACAGCGTGCTTGCAAAGATTCCGGGCATGGGCAAGACTGCAATGCAGGGTTCTGTTGATACCGTGACGACCTTTGCCAAGGACATCAAGGATCTGGGATTCTCAATCCTTTCAAAGTAAATAGCAGCTTGAAAATAGAATGACCGGCGGGAATTCCTGCCGGTCTTTTTTTATCTGCGCAGCTGGCGGCTGCCCGCACCTGCTGAACTTGAAGTTTTCCGCGTGGCGCGCGGCGCCTAGAACTGCTTTACGGAGTCACGCTCGATAAGCTGCGAGGGAACCCGCACGACCGGCGGGGCGGGGATGCCTGTTATCAGCGAAAGCAGTATTTCCGCCGCAAGGTCTGCAATAGTTTCCCTGTCCTGCCGGAACGTTGTGAGTTTGGGGCGGCAGAATGAAGAGACGCGGTCGTCGTCAAATCCGATCAGGGAAAGCCTGCCCGGAATCTCTATTCCATGATCTTCGGCAAACTGCATGATGCCGAATGCAAGCGTATCGTTTGCGGCAAAGACGGCGCTGAAATCCTGCGTACGCTCCCATATCCGCTGGAATCCGCGGTAGCCGCTCTGCATGTCCCAGAGCGAGCACTGTTCCGAAAGCGTTTCGTCAAAGGCAATGCCCTGTTCATCCAGATATTTCCTGAATCCGCGGTAGCGTTCCAGTGCCGCCGGGGACGTTTCGTTGGTCGGCCCGGCAAGGAATGCAATGTTCCTGTGCCCTTTTTTTACCAGATATTCCGCCCCCACATAGCCCGCATGCTCGTTGTCCGTAACAATCGTGCAGATGCCGGGAATAAAGTCGTTCGTAGAGATGCAGGGAATGCCGTCCTGAATCAGCTCGGCAATGCTTTTGTTGTCGTCCACATTGGGGTTTATGGCAGCCACGCCGTCAACGCTGCGCAGCCGGGCGTGGTTCAGGTATGACATCTGGAATGTTCTGGAAAGGAACACGATGTCGTAGCCGGCCCGTTCCATCTGCGTGCGGAACCTGGTCAGCACGCCGCCGAACATCGGGTGGTCAAAGCCGGTGTTCATCATGTTATCGTCATAAATGACGCCGATAAGGTTTGATTTCTTTGTGGTGAGCGTCCGGGCAACCATGCTGGGCTTGTAGCCCATTTTTTCTGCGGTTTCTGCTATCTTGCTGCGGGTTGCTTCGCTCAGTTTGCCGGTGCCGTTCAGCGCCTTGGAGACTGTGGGTGCGGTGAACCCTGTTTTTGCCGCAATGTCGTAAATGGTGACCATGCTGCGCATCCTTCAAAAAAAAGCTACCGGCGGCTGGCGTACCACCGGTAGCCGGAGGAAAGATATGAAAAAAATCCACCGTGCCCTTACGGGCGGGCAGAAGACAAAACCCATGAACAGGCTTGCCTGGAATTTACCAAAGCTGCCCGAATAATAGATAAAGCAACCGGTTTCCTTTTTTATCTATTATACCATGCAATTGCTTTTTGTCAAGGGAATCTTTGAAAAACTCACTTCCATGCGGTACATGTTCACAAGCCTGCGGCAATGTGCTAGAATATGGCGGTCGGAGAGGCAGGCTGCGGGCACCCGCATGCTGCAATTTTTTCCCTGCGGGGGCGAGGTTCACGATGGCACAGGAATTCGACACGCTGAAAGCGTATATTGCATCACAGACGGCAGAGATGGTACAGCTGGAAAAGCTGCTTACCTCCATCCCGGCAATGGCGCCGGAAAGCGGCGGTGATGGCGAAAGCAAAAAATGCGCCGCGCTGGAGGAATGGCTCCGGGCGCACGGCATCACCCGGCTGGAGCACTTTGATGCCCCCGACTGCCGCGTCAGTTCCGGCGTGCGACCCAACCTTGTGGCAACCATTCCCGGTAACAATGACGACTACACTATCTGGGTCTGCGCTCACCTTGACGTGGTGCCCACAGGTGAACTTTCCCTGTGGAATACCGATCCGTGGACCGCGGTGGAAAAGGACGGAAAGATTTACGGGCGCGGCGTTGAGGATAACCAGCAGGGGCTGGTGAGCGGCGTGTTTGCGGCGCTTGCATTTGTGGGGCAGCACATCCTGCCGGAGCACACCATAAAACTGCTCTTTATGGCAGACGAAGAATTCGGTTCAGCTTACGGCATGCAGTACCTGGTAAAGCACCACCTTGCAATGTTCGGCAAGGAAGACCGCATCCTTATCCCGGACGGTGGCGATGCGGCGGGCGAAACAATTGAAGTTGCGGAAAAGAACATACTCTGGCTTGAATTCCACACCACCGGTAAGCAGGCGCACGGTTCCCGCCCGGATCTGGGACGGAATGCCATGCTTGCGGGCTGCGATCTTGCGCTCCGCGTGAATGACATGGAACAGTTCTTCAACAAGACGGACACGCTGTTCGATCCGCCGTATTCCACCTTCCAGCCTACGCGCAAAAAAGCAAACGTAGACACCGTAAACATCATTCCCGGTGACGACGTGTTCTATGCAGACTGCCGCATAAACCCGTGCTACTCGCTCGATGAAGTTCGTGCAGAGCTGGCAAAGCGCGTTCATGCCGTGGAAGAAAAATACGGGGTGCAGGTAGAAGTCCGCGAGCTGCAGGCGGAACAGTCCCTTGCAACTTCCCCCGATGCGCCGGTGGTGCGGGATCTTGCCGCCGCCATCAAGGGTGCCCACGGTAAGACTGCCCGCTGCATCGGTATCGGCGGCGGCACGGTCGGTGCCTATCTGCGCAACTGCGGCTATGGCTGCGTTGTCTGGTCCACGATGGATGAGCTTGCCCACCAGCCGAATGAATACGCGGTTATCAGCAACATTGTTACCGATGCCCAGACCATTGCCTGGATGGCATGTGACGGAAAATAGTAAAACGGAGCGGCTTATGCCGCTTCCTGGGCCGGGCGCTTGAATTAAAGCCCTGCAGGCCGTATACTGGAACTATGAATCTTTCCAACAGGGTATTGAACTGCGACATTTTTGAATCCTACATGGCACTGGAAGGATGGGATAATTTTCCCCTGCTTCAATCATATACGCAGAAGGGTGAATTTCCCTTCCTCTTCAAGGACAGCTCTTTCATGGTCTTTGACTTTAAGCCGTCCAGCGACCTGCTCAAGGCCGTGTGCATTTACAAGCAGTTTGACGAACTCCTTACCATAGATTTATTCGAAGTGAACAAGAAGTACAGGCATATCGGCATAGGAACCTGCGCCATAGAGCGGCTTGTCTTTGTTACCGGGGCAAAAAAAATTTACCTTGATGCAAAAGACACGAACGCCGAAATTTTCTGGAAAAACCTTGGCATGGAAAAAATAGACGCGCAGACCTTCTGCCTGCTGCCGTAGAAAATTTTCTGCGGCAGCACAGATGTGCAGCTGCCGTCCGATTTTGCCTGTGGGACGTGTCTTGGGCAGCGGCGTCCTATTGCTTCGAGTAATAGTCTAGCACACACAGTGCGAACCTGTACGCATTCCTCAGGTCGGTGTATGACTCGAAGTAGTCTTTGTGGGCGACCATTCTTCCGCCAAAGAAATCTCTCATCTCCTGAAATGTTTTTTCCTTCACCATGGTGGAAGAGACCAGCCGGCTGTAAACGGACAGCATCACGGCAAAGTCGTTCAGCACCGGTACCTTCATGCTTCCGGCAATAATTCCGCTCCCTACACCCAGCCCGCCCTGCTGCAGTTCAAAGCTTGTGATCGTGTCGCAGGTAAAGTCGGGGATGCGTTTGAATGAGCTGATAAGGCTGCTATTGTGTGCGCAGGCGTTCCTGAGGCGCCGTACG
>CADCQA010000170.1 GCA_902803415.1 uncultured Spirochaetaceae bacterium
CTCCTCGAATATATTCCCTTCCACCATACGGGAAATTTTATCATACTAAATTCTCTGTGTAAATCCTCTCATGCTGAAGCCGTGAGCTGCGGGCTGGGCTGCCATGCTTTTCAGAATATGTCGGGAAAAATACCCGCAGTATCGCCCGAATGAAGTCCTTGCAGCGGATTTTCCAGCGTTGGATGAATGTCTTCCTGAAATCAGGATAGTTGCGGTTTTCTTCCCACCATTTGTGAAACAAGAAGGTCTTTTTTCCCTTATTTTCTGGAATTACCATCTCTTTCCCAAAACGTGCGGCAACTGATAACGGTGCAAATGTACAGCCGTTTTTCTCCAAAATTTCCTTTACACTGACGCATAAAAAGGTATCTTCATTAAATAGTCCGTTAATATTTGGTGTGAATTCCAATCCCAAGCGGGAAGGCATTTCAAGAAGTTTTTTGCTTCGGATTCCGACACTGTTACCGACCCGGCTCATTTCTCCGTTCGGGCAAATAAACCAATCTGCTTCTCGCCAGGGAGAACCAATATAATCATACGTTAAAAAATCGTTTGACCAGAGTTCCGGGTGCACTACGAAACCGTCATAATGAATTTGGAGTATAAAATCCGTATTCACATATTTGTATAAGTCGTAAACCAAAAAAAATCTATAAGTAAAAGCTTTTATAGATTATAATTATTCTCTAACGTAAAAATATGTAATCCATTTTTGAGAGCCTGTAAATAATTCTAGTTCTGTGTATTTCTTATATCCATATAATGATAAAAAATCTTCTGTAAGTAATCCTTGTGTTACTTTGGGGATTACTATACATGAATACAGTTTGTTTTTTATATTTTCTATTTGTAATTTTGAAAAATTTAAACTTTGTTCCATTAATAATCCTGCATATGGACAAAAGAATTTTAAAAATTTATTATTTTCATACATAGTGATTCCATAATCACTACCTGTAGATTGACCTAAATTAGTGTTGTATCCATAAGTATCATTTTCTATACAATAATTACCAATCAATGGTGAGGGAAAAATTAGGTCGTTATATTTATTTAACAAGTTTATAGCAATATCCCAATTTTCTTTTTTTATGTTATTTTCAGAAAATGATGGACAAGTTAATGAAATGAATGAGCAAATGTTATTCTTAAATAAAAGAAAATTTGAGAAAAAAATGAATAAGAAGAAAAGAATAAACATTTTAATTGTATATCTAAAGACAAATTTTGATTTGATATAATTTATCGAATTAATTACATTTTTAGTAATTAAAATTCCTATGAACATAAAGTAGGGAAACCATAACTGTAAATGATATGATAAATATGCACCATTATTCTGTCCAAAATAAATTGTTGGTAGAAGCATTGTTGTAAGTTGACAAAAACTGTAAGATTTAAAAAAAGATTTGATCTTATAAAATAAATACCTTAACCTTTTATACATTTTTTTATTATGATAAAAATATGTATATATTTTTACCAAGTGTAATATAATATTATATATAAAGAGTATGAAAAAAATAAGAAAAATATCTTTAAACAAAAAATAAAATTGTTTGAGAGAATATAGTAATGAAGAATTTTTTATTTCAGAACTTACATTATCGCCACTAACCATACAAAAAGCAATAGCTATTGTTTCTGAAAAATATAAAGGAAATACTAATTGAACTAAAAATATTGAAATTAATCCTAATATAATTCCATAAATAAGAAATTTTATTCCATTTCTTGTTGAATTGATTAAAAGGAATAAAAGAACTCCAAATCCCAAAAAGACATAATAAGATTTTGTATAAAATAAAAGAATAATAAAAAAATCATATAAAAGTGGTTTGTACTCATTTTGTAACTTATCACGAACTATAAAAAAGAAAAGTAAAATAGATAAAAATATTCCTAATTGATCTGGAAAAAAACCTGCAACAGCACCACATCTATAAAAACAACAATAAAAAAATAAAGAACCGAATGCTGCAAGTATTTTACTTCTTAAAATATTATATATTATTTTCCCAAAAAGAATTATGGAAATAGATTCTATAAAAAAATTTAATAATTGAGCAACTATAATAGGTCTCAAAAAGGATAATAATTTAATAAATGGCGCAGCAATTAAAGGTGACAAAAAACCATAAATAGAAATTTCAGGAGGTTGCAATTTTTCTAAATTCTTTAAACCATAAGGATTTATACCATTTGAAAAATCTACTGCAAATTTTAATCCTACACCTTCTCTAAATTCTAATTGATTATTATTTTGAATAATATAAAAGAAACGAAGAATTGTTATAATAACAATTAAACATAGTATACCCCAAAATATAAAATAATTTATTTTCTTTTTCATAATATTCCTTCCTTAAATTATAAAGAGATATTCTTTTTAATTAATTAAAAAGAATATCTAGAAAGATTTCTGTTAAAATTCAATAGTCCTTCCCTAAATTTAGGGAGAGTTTTTCATACCTTTAAGTATAGATTTGAACTGACTTGGTGTCAATTCTTTTAATCCTTTCTTGCGGGCGATTTTCATTGCAATCGATCTTACTGTCATCCTCCTCAAATTTTGACCAAATTGAAGGAGAGTTTTTCATACCTTCTAAATATAGATTTGGACTGATTTGGAGTCAATTTTATTAAATTTCTTTTCAGATAAAATTGGAGGTTTTTCATGGCTCAGCAAAACGACCTTCCCAAATTCTATCTTTCTGCAGCTATATTCCAGCGCTTTTACTGTGGCTTCAATATTTACAGAACTTGCGGACAGCAAGGTGACATTTGGCAAAAGAATTTTTTTCATGTATACTCCAAATCATACGAGTCAGTTTTAAAAATCATTTAATTTTTTAAACCAGCTTGATTATAATGCCGCTTGCGAAAAGAGACAATAGAATTATTCAAAACTTCATGAGCCGGTATGCATATTTCCCCCTTTCCCTCCAAAGTTTTTCTTTTCAGCCTAAAGAAATGCCCCCATTTTCCGATAATTGAAGCAGAATAGTATTTTCTATGAGTGGGAAGGATATTGTATGGGTATGAACTTTATGAAGGCAGTCTCTGACAGGCTGCGGCAGGCCGCCCCGGCAAAGGCGGCGGGAAACAGGAACCTTGTGCGTGACCTTAAGGCGTTTGTCCCGGCAGAACGCAGCCCGATAGACGGCGCGGAGCTGTCCGAAGGCGGACGTGAGCTGATGAAAGTGCTCCGGTCACAGGACGAACTGCTTGATTCTATCCTTCGGGAGCAGGACAAGATGCACCGCGACGTGAAGCAGCGCAAGTGGGACTCCCTTCAGAAGTCCATGTCCCAGATGCGTGAGCTCAGTGACAGTTTTGTTGCCCTGGACCGCAGGCGCGAAGCCCTTGTGGGCAATGACCGCGGCATGTACTTTGAACCTGGCGTTGAACCGGTGTTCTCCAGCGTGCGCAGCAAGCTCACCCGCAGCAAGATAGAGAACGAGGCGCTCCGTTCCTACGTGAATGCCACCAAGGACTTTATCAGCGGCATTATCGACGAGTGCTACGCAGGCAGCGGTGTCTGCTACGGACAGAACGGAAGGATGGTGAATTCTGAGGTGGGCAGCGTGCTCATCAATACTGAATTCTGATATTCATCTTAAAATATTTTTTTGACGGACGGGGAAACAGGAGGAACAGAGGATGGCAAGTTCATTTGCTGGCATAGAAATCGGTAAGCGCAGCCTTATGGCGCATTCCACGCAGATTGAGACTGCGGGTCATAATATCTCCAATGCGGGTACGGAAGGCTACAGCCGCCAGCGGGTGCAGGTTTCTACCTTTGAACCGCTGTACCGTCCTGATCTTGAACGTGCACAGGTTGCCGGTCAGATAGGGCAGGGCACCACGGTTGAAAGCATTTCCCGTGTGCGCGACGAGCTGCTCGACACCCGTATCGTTGCCCAGATGAACGAGGAATCCTACTGGGACACCCGCAGCAAGTATTATTCCATGATTGAGCAGATTTACAACGAGCCGGATGAAATTTCCGTGCGCAGCAACATGGATAAGTTCTGGCAGGGCTGGCAGGAGCTTTCCCTTGATCCGTCCAGTACGGCTGCACGTGAAGCTGTTGTGACCCGCGGGCAGAGCCTTACGAATTCCATCAAGCAGCAGAGCAAGAGCCTTACTGCCATCGCGGTGCAGATAAACGGCGACATCGACGCAACAGTGCAGCAGGTCAATAATCTTTCCCGCCAGATTGCCGCTGTAAACGGCGAGATTGTGCGCAGCCAGGCGATGGGCGATAATCCCAATGACCTGATGGACAGACGCGACCTGCTGGTGGAAAAACTTGCACAGCTTATCAATGTAACTGTTGACCGCAGCGACCCGGATGAATTCATGGTGCACACTGACGGTCAGATTATCGTGCAGGGCAGTCTTCCCCGCCAGATTGAAGAAGTTGCAGATGTGAACAATCACGGTTACGTGAGCCTGCGCTGGCAGGACACGCAGATTGCGGCTGACTTCAAGGGCGGTACGCTCGGTGCCCTTATGGAACTGCGCGACAAGGATATCCGGTCTCAGATGCAGTCTCTGAACACCATGACGCTCAACTTTGCAGATATGGTGAATGACGTGCACCGCAATGCCGTCGGCAAGAACAACACCACAGGCCTGGACTTCTTCACTGAGCATCCCTTCGTGGAGAACACGAACGGTAACTATGACCGCGACGGTGATGGTGTGGAAGATGCTTCTTATATATTCCGCATTACGGGTACGAACGCCCTGCGTCCGCAGGAGCAGGTGGGCCTTGAGGGCACCATGACGTTCAGCAGCGCGAACGGCAACGTAACGGTTGCCTACCATCCGTCAGACACGATTGAAGACATTGTGAACCGCATAAATGACAGCGACGGCGAAGTGAAGGCATACCTTGACCGCAACAGCAATCTGGTGCTCAAGGCAACTGCTGCCGAATCCATGAGCAATCCGGATTTTGTCATCCGCCATGTGGAAGATTCCGGTATGTTCCTTGCCGGCTATGCAGGTATCCTGCGCCAGAGCGGTGCTGCCGGTGCGTATGATTTTAACCGTGCAGATGCCGTGGCATCCCTTGCCGGTGCGCAGTTTGCCGTGACTCCGGTCATGAATCCCTCTGAATATGTTACGGTGAACGTGCAGATTCAGCGCGACGTGCAGAATGTGGCTGCCTCCCTCGTGAACAGCCAGGGCATGGCAGACCCCGCAGACGGACGCGCTGCGGTGGAGATTTCCGCCATCCGTAATTCCAAGGTGATGGTCGGTACGCAGCGCACGCTTGACGACTACTTTGCAGACACCATCACGCAGGTTGGCCTGAAGGGCGAGCAGGCTGAAAATCAGCTTGCCAGCCAGAATGCCATTATGAACGATCTTCGTGACCTGCGCGACAGCATAAGCGGTGTGAACATCGACGAGGAACTTGCAGACATCATCAAGTTCCAGCACGGCTACGATGCGGCGGCTAAATTCATAAGCGTGCAGAGCGAAATGCTGGACACGCTCATCAACCGCCTGGGCGTGTAGACGGGGAGCCCGCCGTGCATGTGTGCGGCGGATTGAACAGTCAGAAAAAAGGAGTTTTGTATGAATAGAATCAGTTCACAGATGAACAGCGCTGACACCCAGTACTACCTGCGCAAACAGGAAGTGAAGCAGAATATATTGAACCGCCAGATTGGCAGCCAGAGCCGCATCGGCTCCCTGCGCGATGACCCCATTGCCGCCGGGCATCTGGTGCGCTACCAGTCATATATTTCCCGCGTGAACCAGTTCGAGAAAAACGCGCAGACGCTTTCCGACCAGTTCAAGGTTCGCGAGGGCTATGTGAACCAGAACCTGCAGATTATGCAGCGCGTGCGCGAAATTGCAGTGTCTGGTGCGAACGGCATCAACAGCCGCGACGACCTCAAGAACATGGCTACCGAAGTCAACGAGCTGCTCAAGGAGCTGGTGCAGAATGCCAACGCCGTGGGACCTGACGGTGACAGCCTCTTTGCGGGTTCGCGCTCCAAGAGCATTGCCTTTGACGTGAACATGGGCAATGTGCCCGGTGCCACCGAGCCGCTTATCGCAGAAGTCCGCTACAACGGCAATGTCACCAAGAACAAGGTTGAAGTTGACGAAAACCAGTACATGGATGTTGACAACAGCGGCAGCAAAACATTCTGGGCTGAACCGCAGCGCCTGATGGGACAGCGGGATCTGACGCAGTGGCAGGCAAAGGGCGACAACGTAATTAACGTTGACGGCATCGATATAAAGGTGAATGCCGGCGACAACATCTATGCGGTTATCGCAAAGATAAATGACAGCGGTGCTGCCGTCAAGGCAAGCCTTGACCCGGTGAGCCGCGGCCTGAATCTGGAAACGACAGATGCTCACCAGATTTGGCTGCAGGACAGGGAAGGGGCAACCTTCCAGGAACTCGGTTTCATCAAGGATAAGTCTCAGCTGCCGCCCTACAACCTGACGGGCAATGTGAGCGTGTCCGGCGGTTCCGTGTTCGATACGGTGATTGCCCTGCGCGATTCTATGCTCAAGGGTGATACGGAAGCCATCGGTACCCGCGTACTCGGTTCCATTGACCAGGGCATTTCCAATATGACCACCCGCCTTGCAAAGGTCGGCAGTGACTACGAGCGCGCACAGAACAATGTGATGCGTTCCCAGACAACAGCGCTGAACGTGACGCAGCTTGTGAGCCGCGAAGGTGACATCGACATCACCCACGCCCTCATTGACATAAAGACACTGGAGAACATCAATCAGGCAACGCTGAGCAATGCTGGAAAAATGTATTCCAGCACGCTTTTGAACTATCTGCGCTGATAGTGCGGGACTGTGCTATGCAGGTAAAGACAAAGACCATGGGCACCGTTGAGGTGTCTGATGAGCAGCTGATAAAAGTTCCTTCAGGGCTTTTTGCCTTTGAGGACTACAAAGATTACGCCCTCATCGACTGCAAGCTGAAACCCTTTGTGTGGATGCAGTCTGTGCAGGAAAGTTCGCTTGCATTCCTTCTCATCGATCCCTTCCTCATCTGTGATGATTTTGAGGCGGATATCGATGACAAGGAACTTGCCAAAATTGGCATACAGGATCCCTCCGATGTATTGGTGATGGCAATCGTCACCGTACCGCAGGACGGCAGCCCTGTTACGGCGAATTTCCAGGGACCGCTCATCATTAACAGGAAGAACCATGAATGCATGCAGGTTGTGCTGAATGACCCTAAGTGGACGACAAAGCACAACATCGTTGAAGCCTTGAAGCGGAAGGAGGCTGAAAAATGCTGATTCTTTCCCGCAAGGTTGATGAGAAAATAAAGATTGGGAACGACATTACGCTCACTATTATTGAGGTTCGCGGAGAATACGTAAAGGTGGGCGTTGAGGCTCCGAAAAACGTAAAGGTTTTCCGGCAGGAAGTGCTGGATGCCATCCAGTCGGAGAACAAGGCTGCTGCCACGCAGTCCTCCGAGGATGCATTGCGCAAGCTGCTGGGGTAAAAAAGCCGCTGTTCGTATGTGCGTGCACATAACGTGCGGCATATACAGCGTTACGCTTTTTTTGCAGCGGCTTCTGCCTGCTCGCGGACAAGCTCTGCTTCGCTCTTGCGGACATACAACGGTCCGTCATAGTCCTGAAGCGGAGCTTTTTTTTCTGCCATCATGTTTTCTGCCAGTGCAAAAAGGCTGTCTGCTGCATCCGGTTCCGGCGCAAAGCAGCGCAGTGAAAGGAGCGGGGCAGCCGTTGCGGCTGCAGCGCAGAAATTTTCTGCGCCCGGTCCGCATACCAGCACAGGAGCCTCCGGGTCAATGCGGTGCAGTATGTCTTCTATGCTGCAGTCTTCGGTTTCACCAAGTGCTTCACCGTGCAGGAAAAACTGGCAGAAATACTCATCTTCCTTTGCTTCTATGACGCACAGGACTGTTTCTGCTGCCTTTCTGTATGGCCAAGCGTATGCCTGCAGTGAAGGAATGCCGTAGAGCGGTTTCCCGTGGGACAGATTCAGGGCTTTGAGCGAGCTGAGTCCGAGCCGCAGTCCGGTGAACGTTCCCGGCCCGAGCGTTACGGCCGTGTAGTCCAGTTCCGGCACGGAAAGCCCTGTTTCCTTCATAACATAGTCGATGGTCGGCAGCAGTTTTTCTGACTGCCGGGCGCCAAGGTCAAGCGTTACTTTTACTTCATCAGAGTCTTTTTTTGCCGCGACGGTAATCCGCGATACTGCGCAGTCAACTGCAAGTGCATTCATGCTTCCAATGCTCCGTTGTTCCAGTTTTCAATTGAGATTTCCCGCCTTCCGTCTTCAAGCGGCGTGATGGAAAGATGTATCGTTTTTTTCGGCAGCTCGGATGCGACTTTTTCGCTCCATTCTATGATGCAGACGCCCCTGCCGTACAGCATATCGTCCACGCCCAGGTTCACAAAGTCCTCAGCTCCTTCAAGCCGGTAGACATCCATGTGGTAGAGCGGCATCTTTGTGCCTTCGTATTCGCTGATAAGGCAGAATGTCGGACTTGTCACCACGTCGGTAACGCCGAGTGCCTGTGCAATTCCTTTGGTGAGTGTTGTTTTTCCGGCTGCAAGTGTGCCGGTCATTGCGATGACGTCGCCGGGGCGCAGGAGCGCACCTATTTTTTCTCCGAGGGCAACGGTATCCTCGGAACTGTTTGTATGGAATACCATCAATGTACCTGCTTACGGCAGCTTGTTTTCTGTTTCCAGCTGCAGCACAAATGCCTTGAGCGCTTTCCGCACCGGAAGCAGCGGGTAGTCCAGCGTTGTGGGGATATCTGCAAGCCCGACGGTTTTGCCCCCCAAGGGGCTGTATTCAATCGAGAATGTGAACGGAAAAGACTCCTGCTTAGAAAGATATTCTATAACAGCCGTCGCTTTGTAGCGGTTGATATAGTATATATAGCCGTCAGCTTTCGAAATTGACTTAAACTCTAATACTTTCATGTTGTGCCATCAGTCCAAAATCCAGAGTAGAACAAGCATTGTCCCCATAAAGCTCAATCCGGCTTGTCAAAGCCGTAGACGTATGAAGAGATATTATTCCTCACCGCTACTTCAATATCGGTAAATTTCACATGCAGTATGAACTGTTTTCCGTCAGGAGATTTCTTTGTCATGACGATGTAGCAGAGTGCACTTGCGGAGTCTATATTACCGATGGGAAATTCAAGGTACAGGTACTGCCCTTCTTTTATGGGAAGGTTGCAGGAGAACCTGCAGCCGGAAGAAGAAATGTTCTGCATAAGCCCGTCATATTTCTTCGGCACTATCTCGAATTCATCCATTGTACCGGATTTCTTTCCCTTCTTCACTTCCTTTACAGCCGAGAACTTGCAGGGATTGGTAAAATCCTTGCGCTTTGCATTGCGGCGCTGCACAACACTCAGCTGGTTTCCGCCCGCAGAGGATGCTATCAGCACGAATTTGCCGGGTTTTTCTTCTTCGTAGCGGAGTACGCGGGTCTGGAGCACATAGGTGGTACCCACGTTTGTCTTGAACGTCATCAGGAATTTTGAAAGCGCAGCGGGCTTCTTGTCTCCCTGTGCGAATGGACGGGGCACTTCAAGAACCAGTTCCTGGGGTTCGTTGCGGTCAAGCTTCAAAGTCCACGGATTTTTGTCCACGTCAAAATACGTGAATTCCTGTCCGGCCGGCAGCGCGCGCGTTGTACTGATGAACAGCTGGCTGTCGCGCGCTTTTTCCAGCTTGTACAGCAGCGCGAACAGCAGTGCAATCTTTTCCGGAGTCGGAGCCTTTTTCTTCATCTCCTGATATTCCTGCCGGCACAGATCTACGATAGCCTCATTGTCCCGGATAAGGTATTCTATGTTCTTCGGCTTGAAGTGCTGGCATATCTGCTTAAGCAGCTTGATTTCGTCCTGCGTCAGTTTTGCAAGGTTCGAGACATTCGTGATGTTTTTCTGCGATGTCGGTGCATCCTTGCTGGATTCCAGCCAGGCCGCTGATGTCCGCTTGGAACGTATCTGCCGCAAGACAAGCCCTATAAGGGCCAGCACAACGACGACAGTGAGCACGACAAGGATTATTGTGTAGATGATGGGGTTCTGCCGTGCATCAACAAGGCTTCCATTGTTCAATCCGCCCATAAGCCGCTCCTCTTAGTTGAACTTGGTAAGGACTTCCGAGATGCTTTTGAGCCGCGGCCCGATTTCGTATTCAGAAAGGTCTCCTACCGTGACGGTATCTTTTACTTCCATCGCGCTTTCAAAGTCACTAAGGATGGGGGAGAATTCCTTGAAGAAGTCATTCAGGTTCTTCCCGTCGATGATGAGTGCATTATACAGGTCGGGGAACAGTGCGCTCAGCGCCGCCATGTGGCAGAAGGTATCGACTTCCGTCGCAAGTGCCGTAATTGTCGCCGAAGCCTCCCTGTCTTTCCCGCTCTGCAGCTGCACCGGGACGTCGTTCAGTTTTTCCGTCAGGCTGCTGAACTGCGCCGCAATGTCTTTGAAGGACTCTATAATATCATGTTTTGAGATAACATTCAAGTCAATTTCAGTATTGTCGGTGAGCGCCTCTGCTGCCGCATCATCGAACTTATCCGCGGATATTTCCCGTCCGTTCAGCCAGATAGCGACGGTCGTTGCATCGTTTTTTGCCGCTTCGCTTTCAAATGATTTCAGCACATCGCCGACTGTTTTCTCATTTTCAAGTGTTACGTCTACCGGCTGTCCGTTTATTTTGAGCTGCATAATGCTAATCCCCCGTCAATTTTTGTTGTTGCTCTGCTGCCGTGAAAAATTCTCTATGGAAGACTGCTGTTTTTCCAGGTTGTTGAGAGAACTTTCCATGCCCGCATATTTTGCCTTGAGTTCGCTTTCTTTTGCATCTAGCTGGGATTCAAGCTTGGAAATCTTTGTATTAGAAGATTTTATCTGCTTATCCAGTGTTGCTGTTTTTGTAGAAATAATGCCGCCGGACTGCGTCCAGGAAGTAATCTGCTTGTCCAGCCGGTACCCGAGTCCGTTGTCAATGATAAGATCCCCGTCGCTGTCATAGCCGAAGAGGTTCTTTATGTCCTCCAGCTTGCTTTCCAGCATGGAATCCAGTGTTTTTTCTTCCACTTCAAGGTAGCCGCGCATCTGAGAGGCACTGTAGCCGCCGGTGCCGCTGCTTGCATTTGTGGAAATGCCAATCTGGTTCAGCATGGTAATTTCGGCATTATCTGCAAAGCGGTAGTTTGCGGAAACCGTCTGCTGCATGGTGGACTTTCCGTTTGTGAGCGAAAAATCCCCCATAAAGAGCCCGAGTTTCTTTTTCTCCGCATCGCGTTCGTCGTCCGTCAGGTAATCCAGCTCAGCGATAACTTCCGGCTTGTTCGTCGTCAGGACATTTATCTCTGCGAGCACCTGATTGTACTTGCCCACAAATGTGATGAGGGCATTTTTTGCACTTTCGGTGTCCGGCGTAACTTTGAGGGTCGCCGTTTTTTCCGTCTTGTTGTGCAGGTGCAGCGTTACGTTCGGGATAACATCGTCCACATCGTTGGACGGGCGGGTAAGGGTGATGCCCTCGTACTTGAATACCGCGTCATCTGCGACGGACACCGCATGCACCGGCTCAAACCCCTGTGTCTTTGAAGCGTCATAGGTTTCCGGCACCGACATGGTAATCTGCTTGCCGGTATTGTTGTTCCGGATAATCAGGCTCACAGCTCCCGGATAATCTTCCATGGACAGCGTTACCTTGCGCTGCCCGGTTTCCTCGTCCACGGGGAATTCCGTTATGTCCACAGGAATTTCGGTGCCGTCCTCGTTCCGGATGGCAATAAACTGCGTGTCGTCGTTGACCGGCTGGACGGGTTCTGCGGATGCAGCTTCCGGTTTTACAAGCAGGGTGTCACTCTGCTCGTTGGAAACGGTAAGCCCGCGGAAGTCGACGCTGCCCGGTACCGGCAGTTCCGGTTCAAGAAGCTGTGCGTTCACCGCCGTTGTAATGTCTTCCGTGTCTTCGGTTGCAAAGCTGAAGGTCACTTTCTGCGTACCTTCCGTAATGCCCTGCGGCAGGGGAATGTCTGCGCCCCCGCGTGCCGGAATGGTGATGGTGCTGCCGTCAGAGCTTACTCCGTCCACAGAAAGCGCCGGCATGTTTGCCTGCGGCTGCAGGTCGTTTGTTTCCGGCGCTGTGTAATCCGCTGTATTTGAGCTTAACGGAGTAGCATCGGTCTTTGCTTCCCCCACCATGTCTATGCTTTTTGCCAGATCCAGCGCCTTGTCCTGCAGCACAAGGCGGTTTTCAGCCCCGGTCTTGAGGCTTTCCAGCAATACTGATTTCTTGTTTGAGCTTACCCCGATGAGGCTCGCTTTTATAAGGTTGTTTCCCCGCTTGTTGACTGCGGTAATAAAGTCGGCAATTTTGCCGCCCTTCCAGTTTATCGTCACTGTTTTTGTACCTACGCCGAAGGTATATTTTCCTTCTTCAACCTTGAAGTTTTTTGAAATTGAGCCGCTTAAAAAGCGGTCTGCCGTGGCGGGTTTTACAACATCTATATTGAACGTACCGTATTCCGCGCTCCGGGCGGCATCGGCCGTAATGGCATTCTCGTCTGAGGATTCTGTGAGTTTGTTATTGAAGGGATTATCAAAAGAATAGAGGGACTTTACGCTTTCCCTGAGCGAACTCATCTTCTGGCTGACATCACGCCACGCACCCTGCTGTGACTGATACTTTTCGAGCTGTTCCTGTTCGCGTACGAGCGGCTTGCGCTCCAGCTCCATGAGGGCCTTTATGGTTTCGTTCGTTCCGTATTTATTTGAAACTCCTGGTATGCTAATTCCGTCGGCCATAGTCCCTTTTGCATCCTGTTAAAAATGAGACTACGCTGTCTGGCGGACAGCGCAGCCTGCTAGATGACTTCGTCAAAAATCAGACCGATGGCATCCTTGAGACGAGCTTTCAGTTTCTGCATGTCTTCGGACGGGATTTCCCTGATTACCTTTTTCGTGGACGGATCCACGACCTTGATAATCACCTGCCCGAGTTCCTGGTTCACAGTGAACTGCAGGGAATGACTCATCACCATATCGGCCATCTTCTGAATTTCTTCAATGTCGGCCTTTGTGTCGGCGATATTTTGAGCCAGCTTTTCCGCTACTTCAGCCGCACTCTTGGGGAATTTGTTCAGGTTCATGAGCGCATCCCCGCCAGAGCTGACTTTCTTCAGCGGTTTCACCGTATTGACATCAAGATGACGACCTTCCGTGGTCATTCTCTGCCCAATCATACTGATTGTATTCATGGACGTTTCCTCCTGAAACGAAAAGGAGGGAAGGGGGGCGCACCCCCTCCCTGACTTTCCTGCGTAATTTGTCAAAAGATGACATCCAGGGATCTCTTGGTCAAACTACGCACATTTTTACTAGCGAAGCAATGCCAGAACGTTCTGTGACTGGCTGTTTGCCTGTGCGAGCATTGCAGTGCCTGACTGTGCCAGAATTGAATTCTTGGTGTAGTCAACCATAGCAGAAGCCATGTCGGTGTCGCGGATGCGAGACTCAGAAGCCTGAGTGTTCTCCGCTGCGATGCCAAGACCCTTTGAGGTGAACTCAAGGCGGTTCTGGTATGCACCGAGGTCTGCACGCTGCTTGTTCACAAGCTTCAATGCTGCATCAACGGTTCCGATAGCAACGTTTGCTGCATCCGGCGTAGAAATGCTGATCTTGTCATCAGTGCCCTGGATACCTCTCAGTCCAAGAGCCTGAGCAGTCATTGTTCCCACGTATGCAGTCACGCGCTGATCCATATTTGCTCCAACCTGGAACGTCATGACCTGGTTGGAAAGAGATTCACGGGCAAAGCGTCCAGTCAGCATGTTCATGCCGTTGAACTGAGCCTGTGAAGCGATGCGGTCTACTTCAGCAACAAGCTGGGAAACTTCCACCTGAATCTGCATACGGTCTTCATCTGTGTAGATGCCGTTTGCAGACTGGACGGAAAGCTCGCGAACGCGCTGGAGGATGTCTGTAGTCTCCTGCAGGTACCCTTCGGTCGTCTGAATGAAAGAAATTCCATTCTGCGTATTCCTGTTAGCCTGGTTCAGACCGCGGATCTGTGCGCGCATCTTCTCTGACACAGCAAGTCCGGAAGCATCATCGCCTGCGCGGTTGATTTTTTCTCCGGAGCTCAGCTTTGCGATAGAATTCTGCAGCTCTGCGTTGTTCAGTCCCAATGTGCGGTTTGCAAACATTGAGCTCATGTTGTGATTAATTACCATAAAAATTGTCCTCCATGTTCATATACCATAAAGCTTCATGCCTTACGTCTGTTTGTATAGGCATCTGCCAGTTTTGCGCCCCTGGCAAACGTTTAGACCTGTACAGCAGAAATTGTTATTTGGACAGAAATTCCGCCCGAATAACCGCCTATGCTGTCTACAAACAACAAGGAGAACCTTTTCAAAGAACAAATACCCTGTCTAACACAGGGTAAAATGCTTTTGCGAGAACGGTCAGATTTATAAGCAGAATAAGGAGTTAGATGTAAAATCTTTCCGCGCAATCAAGCAGGGAGGGGAACCGTATCCCCTTCCTGCTTAACATTATACTACATTATCTCAACAAAGACAAGACTGTCTGTGACTGGGCGTTAGCCTGAGCCAGCATTGCAGTGCCTGACTGAGTGAGAATCTGGTTCTTGGTGAACTGAACCATCTGTGAAGCCATGTCGGTGTCGCGGATGCGAGACTCTGAAGCCTGAGTATTCTCGGCTGCAACGTCAAGACCCTTGACGGTGAATTCAAGGCGGTTCTGGTATGCACCAAGGTCAGCACGCTGCTTGTTGATTCTCTTGAGAGCTTCATCAAGGGTGCCGATTGCGCGGTTGGCATCGTCCGGTGTAGCAAGTGTCAGGATCTCTTCAGTACCGACGTTGCGGACTCCGAGAGCTGCGGATGTCATTGTGCCGATGAAAACCTGGGTGCGCTGATCCATGTTAGCACCGATGTGGAGCCACATAGAAGCAGTCACGCTGTTCTCACCAGTCGGGCGTGCATAGCGGCCAGTCAGCATGTTCAGACCATTGAACTGTGCTGTGGAAGCAATGCGGTCGACTTCAGCAATCAATGAGCTAACCTCAACCTGGATCATCTCGCGATCCTCATCGGTGTAGATGCCGTTTGAGCTCTGCACTGCAAGCTCGCGGATGCGCTGGATGATATCGGTGGTCTCCTGCAGATAACCTTCGGTTGTCTGGATGAAGCTGATACCATCAGATGCGTTCCGTGAAGCCCTGTTCAGGCCGCGGATCTGAGCACGCATTTTCTCAGAAACTGCAAGTCCTGAAGCGTCATCGCCTGCGCGGTTAATCTTCTCGCCTGAGGAGAGTTTTTCCATATCCTTCTGGAGGGAGACATTGGTGACTCCCAGAGAACGATTGGCGAACATTGCTGACATGTTGTGGTTGATGACCATAATTTTTCCTCCATGGAAAATTTTATTATGCAGGCGGAATCCTTTCTGCCTGACTTGTAAAAGATTACATCTGCATTACAAGGCTACATCTGCAATCTTTTACAGTGAACTCCCTGACCGTTATCTTCTTCGAAGTTGAGCAGCCATGGTCGTTCATGTTTTAATATCGGACTTTCAGCCGTGAAACTTTAGCGGAAAAAAATATTTTTTTCCGGTTTTTTTAGAAAACCGCTGCCTTTTATGCATTTCCGCAGTTTTCCACGATATGCTGTATTATGCGCGCTGCCTTGCCCCGGTGCGAAACGGCATTTTTCTGCTCCGCGGTCAGTTCCGCCGCGGTACGGCAGCCGTCGGGCATCAGGAACAGCGGATCGTAGCCGAAGCCCCCGCTGCCGCGCGCGTCGCTGATAGAGGCCACGATGGAGCCTTCCATGGTTTCCTGAGCTACAAAGATGCGGTCATTGCCTGCATAGAACACCATGGCGCAGGTGTAGTGGGCGCTGCGGGGGCCGTTTTTGTACAGCCCGCGCTTCCGGCCTTCATCGATGCCGGCACCGGCTGCCAGGGCCGCATCCAGCTGTGCTATAAGCAGGCGGTTCTGTTCCTCCTGGGGGACTTTTCCGCCGCCGGGCAGCCCCTGTATGTGTTCCGCCCCTGCGTAGCGTGCTGAGTAGATGCCCGGCGCCCCGCCCAGTGCATCCACGCAGATGCCGGAGTCGTCTGCAAGGACAGGCGTGTGCACCAGCGACCAGAGCGTCTTTGCCTTTATGATGCTGTTTTCATAGAAAGTGGTGCCGGTTTCTTCCGGATCGAATGCAATGCCTTCGTCCTTGGGGATGACGATGGTATGCATGGGAAATATCTCCTGCATTTCGCGTTTTTTGTTCAGGTTTCCTGTTGCCAAGTAAATTTTCATGCTTCCATGATAGCGCATCTGCGTCTCCGTGTCCACGTTTGCACGGGGAAGGGGCTGCATGAAAGAACATGCGCTCCCCGCACCTTGTGGCGTTAGGAAAGGGGCAGGGGATACCATGAGAAAAATGCGCGGAAGCGTGAAATTGAACGGTGCCGGGCAATTTCACGCTGGGAGCGCATGTTTCCATGC
>CADCQA010000171.1 GCA_902803415.1 uncultured Spirochaetaceae bacterium
CTCTACTTTTCCACCAACAGCAGAAGGCTTAAATTCGATGAAGGACTGCTCCCCAAAAAGCAGGACGGCAGCCCCTGCTGCACCGTACAGGACATTACCGCAAAGACCATCCCGGAAGACTTCCGCAATGCAAAGATTCACCGGGCATGGAAGCTTTCGCTGTAGCACAGGGACTTGCAGCAGACAAAAAAAGCCCCCTCCCGCAGCGCATTGCCGCAGGAGGGGGAAATCCCACCGGGCGAGGATACTACTCCTCGTTCTTGCTCACGATATTCTTGCGTTCCCGCACGATATACTGGGTAAAGCCGTTTTTATCCAGCTTGTCTTCTACGCTGTCAACATCATCAGTTGCAATGTCACGGAGCACCACACGGGTGATGTTGCCGACCTTCTGGTATGCAACGTTCGTAAAACCAGCCTGCATCAGACGGCGGGCAAGGAGCTTTGCATTTCCCTTGTCGGCAAAGGCACCCAGCTGAATATCCCAGCGCTGCTCGCCGTCATCTTTCGTTGCGGAAATAAGGGTTTTCTCTATCTCCGCATTATCCTCATCGGGCCCCTGCACGATTTCAAGGGATACGCGGGCTGTGCCGCTTGTCGTCATGCCCAGCTGCTGCGCAGCAGCCTTGGACAGGTCGATTTCCCTGTCTTCCACGAAGGGACCGCGGTCATTGACGCGGACGTTAACCGATTTTCCGTTGTCAAGGTTCGTGACCTTTACGATGGTGTTGAAAGGCAGCGTCTTATGTGCTGCAGTGAAACCATACATATTGAAAGTTTCACCGTTCGCCGTCTTGCGACCGTTGAACTTATCTGCATAATAGGATGCAACGACATCCGTCTTATACACATTCTGTGCAGAAACGGCAGAGACAATACCACACAACACACATATACAAAATAACTTGCTTGCTTTCATCATACTGATATTATCGGACAGCCGTTTTTTTTGTTAACGGAAAATAAAAAAAAGAACAGGCAATCACGTTCCCAGAACATGATTGCCTGTTCTTTTTACCGGTACAATCCAGACGGACAGGACTTATTTGCCCTCGCTGGCCTTGGGGGCATCGCCCTTCATGCCATAGCGCTTGTTGAAGCGGTCGATACGACCAGCAGTATCAACAAGTTTCTGCTTGCCCGTGTAGAACGGGTGGCAGGCAGAACAAATTTCAACATGGATGTCCTGCACTGTTGAACGGGTCTCGATGACATTACCGCAGACGCAGGTAATCTTCGTCAGTTTGTAGTCCGGGTGAATTCCCTTCTTCATACCTCATACTCCTGTGTTCTTGCCCGACAGCGAAGAAAGACCGGTCAGCGCAACCTTCCGTACCCGCCCGCCTGAACGGCAGACGGCGTATACACTGATGACGGATGTCTCAATTATCTTACCGTTATCAATCAAATCGCTGTCACAAGATGATGTGATAGATGATTATAGCAAAATCCTGCCCTGCCCGTCAAGGGCTTCCCGCAACGTTTACGGCCGGAAGCCGGGCATCCTGCAGCCCGCAGGCACGGCAGCAGGCGGAATCTGAAGCTTGTCAGCCTCTTAGTCCACGTAATTCGCTATGCTGAGCACCATGTTTTCCGTCAGGCCAGCTTTGGACGTGATGGAATAGCTGAAGCGTTCCTTTGACCACGTTGCCACATTGTAGCTGTCCTTGGCCTCTCCTTTCATCTTGCCAAGCACTCCACCGAGGACAAGCTTCTTGGAAACAGGATAGCTGCTGTTGTCGCCGCTGACGTCCCTGTAGCCCTTGCCCTTGCGGATGCAGATTTCATCATCGGCAAGGATATATACGGTTTCCACCATATCGCCCCTTATGGCACGGCTCTGCTGCTTCTTGTAAGAGAACGGCGGAGGTGAAGGCAGCCTGAACGGGAAGCCTGCAATTTCAGCGGCATCCTGGGGAGTCTTGTATTCCACAAAGGTCGGCTGCCCGCGGGACTTGTTGCTGCTGCAGCCAGTCACAGCAATGGCAAACGCTGCCACCAGAGCAATAAAAATCTTCTTCATGTTCTATCTCCTGATATCGTATTTTCGGCGGCACTCAGCCGTCGATGGCGGCGGCACCGGGATTCATCGCGAGCAGGAAGGCCTCGTTATCCTTGGTCTTGCGCATCTTGTCCATGATGAACTCTATCATGCTGTCGTCTTCCATGTCATTAAGCACCTTACGGAGCACCCACATCTTCTGCAGCTCATTATCGGTAAGCAGCAGCTCTTCCTTGCGTGTGCCGGACTTCTTGATGCTGATTGCCGGGAACAGCCTTTTCTCCGCAAGCTTGCGGTCAAGGTCAATTTCACTGTTGCCGGTACCCTTAAATTCCTCAAAGATGACCTCGTCCATGCGGCTGCCGGTTTCAATGAGCGCAGTGGAAATAATGGTAAGGCTGCCGCCCTCCTCCACGTTGCGCGCCGCACCAAAGAAGCGCTTGGGCTTGTGCAGGGCATTGGAATCCACACCGCCGGAAAGCACCTTGCCGGAAGTCGGCACAGTCTGGTTGTAGGCGCGGGCAAGACGGGTGATGGAATCAAGGAAAATAACAACGTCCCGCTTGTGCTCAACAAGGCGTTTTGCCTTCTCCAGCACCATTTCTGCAACCTGCACGTGGCGGGTCGCCTGTTCATCGAACGTGGAGGAAACAACTTCCGCGTCGATGGAACGCTCCATCTCGGTCACTTCCTCAGGACGTTCGTCGATGAGGAGCACAATAATATAGGATTCAGGGTTGTTCTTTCTGATGGCATTCGCAACTTTCTGCATGAGGATGGTCTTACCGGCTTTGGGCGGAGCGACGATAAGCAGGCGCTGCCCCTTTCCGATAGGCACGAACAAATCAACAATACGCGTAGAAAGTTCCGTGGAAATAGTCTCCAGATGGAATTTTTCCTTCGGATACAGCGGCGTCAGGTTCTCGAAGGGAATGCGGGTCTGCGCCACACGCGGTTCGTCAAAGTTGACGGTCTCAATGCGCAGCAAGGCAAAAAAGCGTTCGCCTTCCTTGGGGCTGCGGATCTGCCCGTAGATGGTATCGCCCGTCTTCAGGTTAAAGAGCCGTATCTGGCTGGGCGAGATATAGATGTCATCCGGACCGGGCAGGTAGGAATTCTGCGGACTGCGCAGAAAACCGTAGCCGTCGGGGTGGATTTCCAGCGCACCGCTTGCAAAGATGATGCCGCCGTGCTCGGTATGCGCCTTAAGCGTGGTAAAAATAAGATCCTGCTTCTTCATGGGAGCAAGATCGTCAGCAGTCATACCGTACTGTGTGGCAAGATTTCTGATTTCCTGCATGCCCATCTTGGTAAGGTCATTTATGGAAAGGCGGGGTTTTGATTCGTATTCTTCGGGGTTCTCTATGCGCTGCGCGGCTTCCACGGCTTCAAGGCGGGACTGCGCTGCATGATCGTAGGAATTGTTGCCGTAGCGGCTGCCGCTGTAGCGGCGGTTATTATTGTAGCGGTTGCCGTAGCCGCTGTTGTTCCAGCGGCGGTTGTTTTCCCAATGCCGCTGCGGGCTGCCATACTGCTGCTCGCCCCGGTCCTGTTCGCCGCTCTCCTGGGCTTCCCCGCCGCAGGAACTTTCCGCAGGTGCTGCAGTGCTGTCCGCGGAATCTTCAAAGGGCAGCGTCGGGGCACTGTCCCCCGCAGCAGGTTCAGGGGCAGCCCCCGCACTTTTCTCTTCCTCTGTATTTTCTGGATGAACAGCTTTCCGTACAACCCTGCGCCTGCGGACTTTCGGGGCAGCACCATCAGCTCCAGCCCCATCCTCCTGATTCTGTGAAAAGTCTGCCGGCGCCTCAGCAGTCATACCGCCCTCAGCGTCAAACACTTCCTGCTGAGCTTCACTGTCAGTCTTAGACCCACGACGTTTTGTAAAGGCCATCGATTTTCTCCATTGAATAAACTAAAAAAAATTCTATATATCGCGTTAAAAACATGTACAAAATGCTAAAAAGTCCAAATGTTACGGGAATTAAAATTGCTTCTCTTCTGCACGAATGAATACTGAATGATAATTTATTGTACACATAAGATGCCGTTTTTGTCAAGGGCATTTTCAAAAAGCCCATGCTTAGCGGTGTTACGCCAGTAACACTGCTAAGCACTATCAGCGGGCATCATTTACTTTTTTGATGAGCGCATCCTTGTATTCCGCCGAGGCAACAGCAAACAGATCCACCTCCGGCGCATCCTCTATCATGGAAACTTCACCTTCAAACTCAACGTTTTCTGCAATGCGGAGGTTTGCAGTCCTGATGTTTCCCCTGACGACGCAGCCCTTACACAGCTCCACGCGCTCGCTGCCTTCGATATCGCCCGTTACCCGCCCGGAAACAATGACTGACCTGGCAGTCATCCGGTCAACAGTACAGGAGGCCGTACCGCTCACTTCCAGATTACCCGTTGCCCGTATAGTACCATTGAAGATTCCGCTGATAACCAGATTGTCGGTGAAATTGAGTACTCCGTCAAATTCTGTTTCCGGACCAAATTCCGTTACGTTACCACTATCATTTGCCATAGGTTTCATTTTACTGCATTTTCCTTCAGATTTTCAACACCTTTCCATGCATTCTCAGGAAAGATGCGCGGGCGGCTTCCGCATATATAATGAACCGCTTTCAAACCCCGTCCAGCTTCTTAAACCTTCTTTCCCTGAGTATCCCGCAGACAACAAGCCACAGCAGAAGAACCGTCTCGCACCAGGCAAACCAGTCGCCGCACAGAGAATACAAGGTTTCCCGCGGCGCACGGGGAACTTCTACCTGCCCGGAAAGGCTGCAGGCGGCAAAGGGTGCCGCTTCCTGCACAACGCAGCCGCGGCTGTCGATAAAGCACGTTGCCCCGCTCGCCGCACACCTGACCATGGGAACCCGGTTTTCTGCACAGCGGAACACAGCCATGGAAAGGTGCTGCGTCTGGCAGACGGGGGACTGCGCCCACGAATCATTTGTCAGGTTCACCAGAAACTCCGCGCCCCCCGCCACAAAACGGCGGCACACAGAGCCGAACGTATCCTCAAAGCAGATGGGAGCTGCAAAGCGCACCCCGCGCGCGGTAAACACGACGGCCTCCCGCCCCCGCTTCCATAAACCGGCGTCCGGTGCAGCCAGACGGCCTGCAAACGGCAGGTATTCCGCAAAAGGAACAAGGCGCATCTTTTTATAGACGTGCGGTTCCGGCGGTACAAGCGCTTTTTCCCGGCGGTCAAAGACCAGGGCTGCATTGTAATCCGCCGTCCCGCCGCCGCTTTCTTCCACGCGGTGATGGTTACCGATAACAAAGCAGGCATCCAGCCGGGACAGGCGGCTGAGCATATCGACAATGAGGTTGTAGCGCTCAAAATCAAGCTTATGCTCATAATAGTAGACAAGCGGCGGCACCACAGCGGTTTCCGGCCAGATGACAAGCTGCGTACCCGGTGCGGCAGCCAGCGCTTCTTCCGTCAGGGAAAGGAGCCCGGCGGCATCCTCGCGGTAGGCTTCAATGCCCTGCCTGCCGGGGGCGGGATTATGCTGGATGCAGGAAACGGAAATTTTCTTTACCGGAACCGGCGGCATCCGGCGCTCTGCAGCAGAAAAAAGCAGCGGCAGCAGGAATGCCGCAAGCAGCATGCAGAGCGGCGGAAGATGCTCCCTGAGCAGGGCAACAGCTCCGCCCCGCCGCACCGCAAAAGACTGCAGCACAGCGCATAAGGCGGCAGAGGTGAATGCACAGAACGCGCTCGGCAGCCAGACTCCTCCCAGAGAAGCTGCGGTCAGCATGAACGGGGAACGCCACTGCGTATAGCCCAGAATGCCGTAACTGAAACCAAGAAAACCAAGCGACTTTACATACTCGTAGACACACCAGACCAGGGCCATGGCATAAGCGCCCCGCCGCGGGGAAAGCTTTCCAACCTGGCGCATAAAAACAAACACAACGGCAAGCACGGCACCTGCAGTACCGGCCGCAGAAAAGAAATAACGACCGTCATAGGGATACAGCCACAGGGCATAAGCTGCGTAGCATAAAAAACCGTAGATAAAACCAAAAGGAAGAATACAGGCACGGGGAGCCGTATACACGGCAGCAAATACAGGAAGAAGGGCAAAAAAGCCAAGGAAGGAAAGTCCTTCTTTACATATATAACCGGGATGTGCGGTCAGGAACAGCAGAACACCCGCAAGAACAAGCACAAAGGAAGCAGCGCTTGTCTTCCACGATTTCAGGTTCATTCTGCCGACATATCATCGAGGGGAACTTCCGTTCCTCCGTCCTTTACGGGAAGAGACCAAAGCGCTTTCTTCAGTTCCTGCCCGGAACGGAATGCAGCGACATAATGAGGAGCGACAGAAAGCTGCTCCCCGGTTTTTGGATTGCGGGCTTTCACCCGGCCTTTGCGCAGACGCGGTTCGAACGTACCGAAACCCCGGAGTTCAATGGTGTCTCCTTCCTTCAAAGATTCCTTCAGCTGGGAAAGAAGACTTTCAACCACATCCTGCACGACACGCTTTTCACATTTTGTATTCTGGTACACCGCTTCAACTAAATCGTATTTCGTTATTTTCTTAGCAGACATCAATACACCTCGACAAAATTTGAAAAGTGCCAAATGCCTATGCCGCCACCGGCTGGCTGGCAGCGGCAGGCATTCACGCGGAATCAGTTCGCAGCAGCAGCCGCAAATGTCACGTTGTACAGATGTGCCATGCGGCTCTTCTTGCGGGAAGCAGCATTGCGCTTGATAACGCCCTTGCGGTACGCATTGTCAAGCTCGGACTGAACTTTCTTCAGTGCCTCTGCCGCAAGCTTCTGATCTTTCTTCTGAACAGCCTCGACGAACTTTCTGATGAACGTGCGGCATTCAGACTTCACTGCTTTATTGTGAAGACGGCGGACTTCGCTCTCTTCATGTCTTTTTTCTGCAGATGTTTTCTTTACTGACAAAGGAATACCCCCAAACAAAAGTAAAACTATGTGCTATTTTATCCAATAGGAAAATAATAGTCAAGTATATAAATGCTTATATTGCATTTATTTATATAATTTTGGCATAAAAAAACTTCCCTGTCCGCAGGGAAGTCCTTCTGCAACGAACCCGAAAAATAATTCTGAAAGCACAACTCCCAGCCGTTTACGGGTAATGAACAGACCTGTCCGGAAAACCGATAGTTTCCTCGCCGGTCCTACATTTTCTCAGGCGGAACCTTACAAAAATGCATGTGAGTAAAGCTGCTGCCCGGAAAACTGACGTTTCCGAGCCGTTATCATCTTATTTGAAATCCTTCGGGCGGCGCTCGACGCGCTTGCACTTCTGGCATTCGGCGATGTTCTTCAGCCTGCCTTTCTCAAAAATGGTTTTCATAATAATTTCACCACCACATTCTTCGTGGATAAATTTCTGTGTTGCAACAGTCGTACGAGAGTTTTTACTGGCTCCGGCCATGACTTTCCTCCATGATAAGAAACTATGTCAATAGAGTATACACAAATTCCGCCGGCACTGTCAAGGACTGCACCGGCAGAGAACACATTTTTTTCGCTCCGGACACAGTTTTTCCAGCAGGAATCAGCGCACCTAGACCTCAAGGGAATCCGCCGGAAGCGCACGCCATTCGTCCAGCTGCTGCTGGATAAGCCGGGACGCTTCGGCAAGGATGGTCTTCTCCTGTTCCTTGGTGGCAGGGGCATCAAAAACCTTGAGTACCTTTACACGGTACGCACCGCGCTTGAGGCCGCTCATAATCTGCGTGAGTTTGGAAAGCTTCCAGCCGCCGTCAAGCGCGCACACAGCAACAGGCAGGTTCACGGTCTGCTCCAGACGGCGGAATCCCGCGGAATAGAAAGTACCGAGCCGGCCGTCCTTGCTGCGGGTACCCTCAGGGAAAATCACCGGCACTACCGAACGGTCGGCGGCAACCTGACCGCCAAAGCGGGACAGCGCACGCATAGCATCAACCGGCTTACCGCGGCGGGGAATCATGCAGTGTCCCTGGCTGCGGAGCATCTTGCCCACCATCGGCACGGAATTCAGGTTATCTTTTGCGACAAAGCGCACTTTCCGGTCTGAAAAATAGCACAGGTACACCACGATGTCCAGCAGGCTCTGGTGGTTGGACACCACAAGAAACTGCTCCGGCAGCCGCTCTTTGCTCCGGCGCTCGCCAAGAAAGCGGAAGCCCCGCAAAAGGCGCAGGATGGCAAAAACAAGGCGAGCGCAGCGCGTTGCAATGTAATTAGACCAGAACAGCGCCCACTGATGGTTCAGCGGATAGGTGATCGTCAGAAAAAAAGCCGGAATCCCCGTACAGGCAAGCAGTATGATGAACGTGAAGATTGACATATATAGAAGTATACCGGAGATATCCGCGCTTGTCCAGAACGGAATAACAGGCAGCCGCAAGTGCCTGCGCCATCAGGCATTCAGCAGGCAAAAAACTGGCGCACTGCGCGCAGGATGTCCTCCAGCGGGTTGTACATGCGGCGCGTCATAGGTACGCTTGTGGTAAACTGTTTTCCGTAGGCCTTCTCTACAATGCGGCGGTCAAGCACCACAATGGCACCCTTGTCATCGCTGCGGCGCACCAGCCGCCCGAAGCCCTGCCGGAACTTGATGACAGCCTGCGGCACACTCAGCTCCATGAAGGACGAACCGCCGCGCTTTTCTACCGCCTCGCTGCGGGCAGCAAACACAGGATCGGACGGAACCGCGAAGGGCAGCTTGACGATAATCACCTGGCTCAGGCTCTGGCCCGGCACGTCCACACCCTCCCAGAAACTGTCCGTGGCAAAGAGCACGCTCGACGTATCCTCGCGGAAGCGGTCAAGCAGCCGGAAACGGTCGTCGTCGCCCTGCCGCAGCGCCGTTATGCCGGCCCCTTCCAGAACAGCGCGGGAAGCAGCATAGGCATGGCGCAGGCTGTCGTATGAAGTAAAGAGCACGAGCGTCCTGCCGCCCGCCGCAAGGATGAGTTCAGGAACGACCTCTTCCACATAGGACTGAAAGACAAAAGCATTGTCCGGCATGGGAGCATCACGGGGAACAGCAAAAATCACATTGCTGCGGTACGGAAACGGGGACTCAAAGACGCCCTGCAGCAGCCGCTCCTCCTCCACAAAGGAAACACCCGTGCGGCGCATCCAGTAGGAAAAACTGGTACCGGTACGCAGGGTGGCACTCGTACAGACGACGGAACTCATCGGTTCAAATACGCCCATGTTCATCAGCGGCGCCACATCCAGCGGCGTCTGCGTAAACTGCACGAACTGCACGGGAGCTTCCCCCTGCCGCTTGGGAAGCAGGCGCACTTTCTGCAGATAGAACACAAGGTCTTCGTGTTCATTCCATGCACAGAAACTCCGGCAGAGCGCAATTATGTCCTCCAGCCGGCGGAGCACACTCCTTGTTTCCCAGACGGCAGGAATGTCCCTGTCTTCCTCGCTCACTGTTTCCAGCGCTTCGCGCACCATGCCGGTAAACGAAGCAAGCGCCTCGCGCAGGGCATCCATCGCGGAAAACACCGCCTCAAAGCGGGATGCGGAAGCTGCATGTATGCGGGCGGAAAGTTCCTCGTCCAGCACAGAAAGGGCAATTTCATCCAGCTGCAGGAGAGCGGACTTGATAACCTGCACCGCAGCACCAGCCCGGTGGATAAAGTCTTCCGCATCAGCAACAACAGAAACCTGCACAAGGAAGCCCGCCACGGCACCCCGGTAAGAACGGTGCAGCAGGTTGAGCTGCTTGAGCAGCTTAAAGCGGGTAATGGTTTCGCTGAAAAAACTGGTGGCGCTGTCCTCAATGCCGTGCGCTTCGTCGAACACAATGCGGCGGTAGGGCGGCAGCACGGCAGCGTCATCGTAGCCTACGCCATTCATGCGGCTCTGAATATCTGCAAAAAGCAGGTGATGATTCACGACCACAAGATTCGCATCAGCGGCATCCTTGCGGACCTTCATCACGAAGCAGTCCTCGCGGTGCGGGCAGCGCATTCCCATGCAGGCATCGCTCTCGCTGTTTACGCGGCTCCACACGCTTTCGTCCGGTACAAAGGAAAGGTCGCTGCGGCTGCCGGTGGCACTGGCCTTTGCCCATGCAGCAATCCTGTCGAACATATCGGTATCCGCGTCAAACAGGTCGCGCTCACTGCCCGCCTCGGAAAGACGGCGCAGGCACACGTAGTTCTGCCGTCCCTTCAAAAGCACCGCCTTCACTTCGCGTCCGATGATTTTCTGCGCGGCGGGGATGTCCTTTTCCACCAGCTGCTGCTGCAGGTTTATCGTTCCGGTGGAAATGACCACACGCTCCTTGTTCTGCAGCGCCCAGAGCATGGAGGGTACCAGATAGGCGTAACTCTTGCCCGTGCCCGTGCCTGCCTCGAACACGCCAATCTGGCCGCCGTTAAAGGTACGGGTGATATCCCGGAGCAGCGCAATCTGGCCGGGGCGCTCCTCAAAGCCCGCAGACAGGCGGGAAAGTGCGCCCCCCGAAGAAAGGAAGGCAGCCGCGGCATCCTCGTCCAGAGGAACGAGCACCTTCGGCTTTACCGGCTCCACCACCACATAGACGCGGGTAACCGCATTGTCTACAATGTAAAAACCGAGCGATGTGTCCGACGCACCGGCAGCCACATTCATGTCCGCCTCGCTCGGCTCCAGCAGGCCGCCCGGATGGTTGTGGATAAGCACATGCCCGGCCCGCGCAACATCCTGGTTCACGACCACCGAACCGGCATTCCCCCGCGAGCCGACCTTTACGGCAATCACCCTGCCGTCGGCATTGATGGTACCCGCCCAGCACACCTCGTTGCCGCCGGCCTCTTCCACGTCGCGGCGCATTGCAGTGAGAACAGACTGAGTGAATCGGTCACGGGCATCCATACGGACAGCATTGTACCCGCTCAGAGGGGATTTTTCAAGACATGGGGGGCAGCAGTTACCGGGAAATGAATTGACAACTCCTATACTAGCCTATACAAGAAAGTAAAATATATTTATCAAGAATAAAATTTGATTCAGGCCTTTTCAAAGAATGAAGAACAAAATCTAACGGCATGGAGGGCAAGCGAATGAAAGCATATGCACTTTGGCACGTAGAAAACGGATACGAATACCGCTGGCGGACGCTTTTGCAGTTTGGACATTCCTGGAAGGTCATAGGCTCAATATATATGAAGAACCCCGGAAGTGCATTTCCCAATAATACACCCCCTAAGAAATACCATCCCGATATCGAAGCCATATTTAACAAGGCAAAGGATTCAGCCCTAAAACAAGGCAAGAAATGGTATCTGGCTAACACGTTGAATGCGCCTGGGAACCACTTCCACCATCCCAAGTACATCTACCTGCAATTCCCACAGTGTGGACACAGACGTAGAGGCCGAGAAAGAAGCCTTCCTCGCCATGATCTGACACCAGTAGCACAAATTCCACGAAAAGTCGTTTGCATGGCGACTTTTTGCTTTTTTCTGGTGTATACTGAGCAAAAGAACCTGAAAACTGGGAGCAACGTATGTTTCAGCTTATGAATCAGTTCCATAACTCGATTGACGGAAGCTTCTGCTGGGGAATACTTCAATACGAGGACTTGCATACGGCTCGCAGGGACAGATATGCATATACCGCTGTTCCCAGTGCGGACTTGAGATACACAAGCTTGAAGACGACTTTGCCGGGAGCGATGATTTAGACGGAAGCACAGGGTATGAGTTTTGAAATTACATCTGTTGTCTGCAGGTGAATGCCCTCCCCTACAGCCCCAGCAGATGGACAGGAAAGCAGAACGACTGCCCGTTCAACGATTTTCCCCGCAGCATCCCTGCGCCAGGGGATTGTGCGGCAATTCACATACAAAGCCGAACATTGCGCAAAAAATCACAGCAAGTACTTTTTTTTGCAAAAAGGGGGGTAAAACAGGGGGTTTCGGCATAAATTCACTTAACAATAAGTAAAAACTGTTTTATAATGAATTTTGATTGCCGTTGGCAGTTAGCGGAGCATTTTTCTCCGTTCCTTCATTTTCAGTGGCTTCTATTACACAGGAGAATACTTTTATGGCAAATAAAGTTACCATCATCGGTGCCGGTCAGGTCGGTTCAACAATCGCATTCGCGCTCACCCTCCAGCAGACTGCATCGGAAATTGTGCTCATCGACATTGCGAAGGACCGCGCCATGGGCGAGGCAATGGACATCCGCCAGGGGACTCCCTTCATCGCACCTGCCAACATACACGACGGCGACTATGCCGATGCACAGGGTTCAGACATCGTGGTCATTACTTCCGGCGTTGCCCGCAAGCCCGGCCAGTCACGCCTGGAACTTGCCCAGACCAACGTTGACATCATCAAGTCCATCATTCCGCAGATTACCAAGGCTGCTCCGGATGCACTCTACGTGCTCGTGGCAAACCCCGTGGACATCCTTACCTACCAGTTCGTAAAGACTTCCGGCATTCCTGCAAACCGCGTTTTCGGTACCGGCACCATGCTGGACACCGCACGCTTCCTTGCACGCATTGCCGAAACCTACAAGGTTGCCCAGACTGACGTGCACGGCTACGTCTTCGGCGAGCACGGCGACTCATCATTCGTGCCGTGGTCACTGGCATCCATCGGTTCCATCCCGGTAGAAAAGTACGCAGAATCCTTTACCGCAGGAAAGCTGCCGACCTTTAACAAGGCAGATGTGGAAGAATACATCCGCAAGTCCGGCGGCATCATCATTGCTGCAAAGAAGTGCACGAACTACGGTATCGGTGCCACCACCGCACACCTCTGCGCTGCAATCAGCCGCGATGTGGATTCAGTGCTCACCGTTTCTACGCTGCTTTCCGGCGAATACGGCATCAGCGATGTCTGTCTGAGTATCCCGGCAGTCGTCGGCAGGGGCGGCATCAAGGGGCTGCTCACCGCACCGCTGCTGGATTCCGAGCTTGCATCGCTGCGCCACAGCGCTGACTGCCTGAAAGACGTTATCAAGGCAGTGAAGTTCTAGACTATCCATACGCCTGCCCGCTGCAGGCTTCCGGCGCAGTCTCCGGCAAGAGACGGCACCGGTGCAGGGGGCGGCACACTCATATAAAACTCCGGGAGTAGGTATATTATTATGGAAAATTTTCGTATCGAACATGATTCCATGGGCGAAGTGAAGGTGCCCGCAGACAAGCTGTGGGGCGCACAGACCGAACGCAGCCATGAGAATTTCCTTATCGGCGTTGGCATCGAGACCATGCCGCGTGAAATCACCAAGGCATTCGGCTACCTGAAGAAGGCCGCAGCCCTTGCGAACAATGAACTGAAGCCGGAGAAAATGACGGCGGAAAAGAAGGACTGCATCAGCAAAGCCTGCGATGAAGTGATTGCAGGGGACCTGAACGATAACTTCCCGCTCGTGGTGTGGCAGACGGGCAGCGGCACGCAGAGCAACATGAACACGAACGAAGTCATTGCAAACCGCGCAAACCAGATTGCAGGCAAGAAACTCTGCCATCCCAATGACGACGTGAACATGAGCCAGTCCAGCAACGACACCTTCCCCACCGCACTGCACATCGCCGCAACCGTGGAAATCGAGGACAAGCTCTTCCCTGCCATTGACCTGCTTGTCGGCACCTTCAAGAAGCTGGAAAAAGAAAACGAAGGCATTGTCAAGTCCGGCAGAACACACCTGCAGGATGCCGTGCCCATCAAATTCAGTCAGGAAATTTCCGGCTGGCGCAGCAGCCTTGAACGCGACAAGGAAATGCTCGCATCATCCCTGCCCTACCTCAAGCAGCTCGCGCTCGGCGGCACGGCTGTCGGTACCGGCCTGAATGCTCCCAAGGGCTTTGACGTGCTGGTGGCAAAGAAAGTCTCCGAACTGACGGGCAAGGATTTTATCACTGCACCGAACAAGTTCCATGCGCTTTCCAGCAAGGACGAGGTTGTCTTTGCACACGGAGCGCTCAAGGCTCTGGCAGCAGACCTGATGAAAATCGCAAACGACGTGCGCTGGCTGGCTTCTGGTCCGCGCGACGGTCTGGGCGAAATCCACATCCCGGAGAACGAGCCGGGTTCTTCAATCATGCCGGGCAAGGTCAACCCCACCCAGTGCGAGGCAATGACCATGGTTGCCGTACAGGTTATGGGCAACGACACCGCAGTCGGCATGGCAGCTTCACAGGGAAATTTCGAGCTGAATGTGTTCATGCCGGTAATCGCATACAATTTCCTGCAGTCCGTGCGCCTGCTTGCAGAAGTGATGGTGAGCTTCAACAAGAACTGCGCCGTCGGCATAACTGCGGACAAGGAAAAAATGCACTTCAACCTGCATAACTCGCTGATGCTTGTTACTGCTCTCAATCCCTACATCGGGTACGAGAACGCAGCAAAGACCTCTCATCTGGCATACGAAAAGAACATCTCGCTTAAGGATGCGTGCGTACAGCTCGGTTTCCTGACGGCAGAGAAGTTCGATGAAGTATTCCACCCGGAGGAGATGGCCTAAGTGCCAGTCCGGCGGGAAGTGTGGCGCTTTCTGCCGGAATTATCGGGCTGACGGGGAAACTGGTGTTCCCGGTCAGCCCGCAGAAGGAATACCCGCTTTGGGAGAATGGCGGGCTCCTTTGTAAAAGCAATATATTGTGGCTGTGTATTATGTCCTTATGCGTAATACACAAGTATTACATATGAGGATGTATAGAATGGAACACATCACCTATTCGTACTTCCCCGGATGCACGCTCAAGAACAAGGCAAAGGCCCTGGACATCTATGCGCGCGCCTCTGCGGAAGCTTTAGGTTTCACTCTCAAGGAAATCCCCGACTGGCAGTGCTGCGGTGGGACATATCCCCTCGCAAAGGACGAAATAGCAACAAAGCTTTCTTCTGTCCGCGCGCTGGCAGACGCACGGGACGCAGGTGAAACATTAGTAACAATCTGTTCAGCATGCCACAACGTCATCAAGCAGGTGAACGACGACATGCAGAACGATGAGAATGTCATCCTTAAGGTCAACAACTACCTCAAGCAGGACGGCATCCAGTATAACGGAGAGACAAAAGTCCTCCATTACCTTGAAGTGCTCCGTGACGTGGTGGGCTGGGACAACGTGAAGAAAGCGGTAAAGAACCCTTTCACCGGCAAGAAAATCGGTGCCTACTACGGATGTCTCCTCCTTCGCCCCGGCAAGGTGCTTCAGTTTGATGACCCGGAAAATCCGCAGATTCTTGAAGATTTCATCAAGGCAATCGGCGGCACACCGGTCATTTATTCCCTCCGTAACGAATGCTGCGGCGCATATACCATGTTCGATGACAAGTCCATCCCGGAGGCACGTGCACAGAAAATCCTTGCAAATGCAGGAGATATGGGTGCGGACTTCCTCGTGACCAGCTGCCCGCTCTGCCGCTACAACCTCATCAAGAACAAGGGCGAAAGCAAGCTTGATGTCATGTACTTCACAGAGCTGCTCGCAGAAGCGCTCGGAGTAAAGGAGGGCGCAGATGCTTAAGAGTGAAATCGAAGAAACCCGCCGGCAGATTCTTTCCATCAGCGGTGTCAATCCCAGGAAGTGCATGGTCTGCGGCAAATGCTCCGGCACCTGCCCGAACTATGACGAGATGGAATACCACCCGCACCAGTTCGTGCAGATGGTCGAGAACGGCGAAATCGAGCCGCTTCTTGCCACCAAGTCCATCTACAAGTGTCTCTCCTGCTTTGCCTGCCTTGAGCGCTGCCCGCGCCAGGTTGAGCCGGCAAAGCTCATCGAGGCAGTCCGCATGGTTGTTGAGCGCAAGCGCGGTCCGCAGCACCTTGAACCGGAAGCAGTTCCGGGCTGCCTTGACAGCGAAATGCCGCAGCAGGCCATCGTCAGCGCATTCAGAAAGTACCGTAAGTAAGGAGTGACATATGGAAAGAATTGGTGTTTTCGTGTGCCACTGCGGCACTAATATTGCAGGCACCGTCGATGTGGAAAAGGTTGCCGAAGAGCTTGGCAAACAGCCGGGTGTTGTCTATTCAACGCACTACACCTACATGTGCTCTTCTGCCGGCCAGAAGATGATAGAAGACCACATCAAGGACGACAAGCTTACAGGCGTTGTGCTCTGCTCCTGTTCCCCCCGCATGCACGAGAAAACGTTCCGCGGCTGTGCGGAGCGGGCGGGCCTGAACCCCTACAAAGTGGAAGTTGCAAATATCCGCGAGCAGGACTCATGGGTTACAAAGGATATCCCGACTGCAACAGAAAAAGCCATTGCACTCGGCAAGGCTGCCATCGCAAAGACCATCCTTGACACCCCGCTCACACCGGGCGAAACCGCTGTTACCAAGCGTGCGCTCGTCATCGGCGGCGGTATCGCAGGTATCACGGCAGCGCTGGACATTGCCGATGCCGGTTTCCAGGTTGATATCGTCGAAAAGGATTACACGGTCGGCGGCAAGATGGCAAAGCTGGATAAAACCTTCCCCACGCTGGACTGCGCATCCTGTATCGTCACACCTAAGATGACGGAAGTCAGCCAGAACCCGAACATCCGCATACTCTCTTACTCAGAGGTCTGCCGGGTAAGCGGTTACATCGGCAACTTCGAGATTGACATCAAGCGTCACCCGCGCTATGTTGACGAAACAAAGTGTACGGGCTGCGGTGCATGTATCGAAAAGTGCCCGAACAAGAAGGTTCCCAACGCATTTAACCTGAACCTGAACAACCGCAAGGCTATCGACATTCCCTTTGCACAGGCTGTTCCGAAAGTAGCTAACATCGATGCAAACTACTGCCTTCACATGAAGGGACTTGCAAACGGCAAGGACAACGTGTGCGGTTTCTGCGAGAAGGTCTGCGGTGCAGGCGCCATCAACTTCAACCAGAAAGAAGAGATCATTACGGAGAAGTACGGTGCCATCATCGTGGCAACCGGCTACAATCCGATTGATCTGGCTAAATTCGATGAATTCGCCTATTCTCAGAGCAAGGATGTTGTATCTTCTCTGGAATTCGAGCGTCTGTGCAATGCATCAGGCCCCACGAACGGTCATCTGCTCCGCCCGTCAGACGGCAAGGAGCCCAAGACCATCGTATTCGTGCAGTGCGTCGGCTCACGCTGCTCTGCGGATGCAGGAACGGGGCATGAATACTGCTCCAAGGTCTGCTGCATGTACACAGCAAAGCATGCCATCCTTACCCGTGACCACTACCCCGACACAGACTGCTACGTCTTCTACATTGACGTGCGCACCCCCGGCAAGAATTTTGATGAGTTCTACCGCCGCGCCGTTGAGCAGTACGGCGTGCACTACATCAAGGGTATGGTTGGAAAGGTGACTCCCCAGGCTGACGGAACGCTGGATGTGCAGGGTTCCGATCTCATCCTGAACCGCCAGGTGCATATCAAGGCGGACATGGTTGTTCTTGCCGCTTCCATCGAAGCAGACAAGAGCGCACGCCCGCTCGCAACCATGCTCACGACCTCCATGGACAACAATGACTTCTTCCTTGAAGCCCACGCAAAGCTCCGCCCGGTGGAAAGCCCCACTGCAGGCATCTTCCTTGCGGGCTGCTGCCAGGGACCGAAGGACATTCCGGAAACGGTCGCGCAGTCATCCGGTGCAGCCGCAAAGGCAATCTGCCTGCTGGTAAAGGACAAGCTCAAGAACGACCCGTGCACGGCTCATCCCGACGAGAATATGTGCAATGGCTGCGGTCAGTGCGAAAACGTCTGTCCGTACGGAGCTATTTCTTATGTTGAGAAGGATTTCCGTGGTCCCAACAGGACGACAATCACACGCCGCGTGTCACAGGTAAACACTGCAATGTGCCACGGCTGCGGCGCCTGTACTGTTGCCTGCCCGTCAGGAGCAATGGACCTTCATGGATTCAGCAACAAACAGATTATGGCGGAGGTTGATAGCATCCTCGGCTGACGGTCTGCGGAGTGCTAGAAAGAAACAATGGAAAACACGAACGTAAGCAAAGACTGGAAGCCGAAGATTGTGGCGTTCTGCTGCAACTGGTGCTCCTACGCAGGTGCTGACCTGGCAGGCAACAACCGCCTTGAGTATCCTGCAGACGTAAAAATTATCCGTATTCCCTGCTCATGCCGCCTGAACCCGCTGTTCATCCTGCGGGCATTCCAGCGCGGAGCCGACGGGGTCATCCTCTGCGGATGCCACCCCGGAGACTGCCACTATACAAGCGGAAACTATTTTGCACGCCGCCGCATGACGCTCCTCTTCTCCATGCTCGATTATCTGGGCATCGAGAAAGAACGCACAAGGGTCGAATGGTGTTCAGCTGCAGAAGGTGTACGCTTTGCCGGCATCATGAATGACTTTGTCTCCAAGATAACAGAACTTGGAGAGAACAGACGCCTGGAGGACTTGAGATGCAAGACGACAAAATAACCGGTCAGCTCATCGACCGCGCAAAGGCCCTGCTTGCAGAAGGGAAAGTTCAGCGCGTCGTCGGATGGAGAAAAGGACTTTTTGACTACGATGTAACGCCCAGCACCTTTGCCACGGCAGAGGATCTGGACAAGAACTTCGTATACAATCAGTGGTGCGGTGCAAACCTTTCAAAGTATCTCGTCCGCCTTACCCGCGAGATTGAGATCAAAAAGAGCACAACCCGCACTGCAAACGCAATGGCAAAGCAGAAGGATCCCAATGCTCCTGAGGCTCCCATACCGCAGGGTAAAGTGCTGGTGTTTCTCAAACCGTGCGACACCTACAGTTTCACGGAACTGCTGAAGGAGCACCGTGTTACCCGCGAGGATGTCTATATCGTGGGCATTCCCTGCGGCGGCATGGCAGATCCGGAGAAGAAAACCATTGCTGAACGCTGCAATAACTGCAAGAGCAAGAAGCACGTTACCTACGACGAGCTCATCGGCGATGAAGGCGACATTCTTGACAGCCACCGCTTTGACATGGTCGCAAAGCTTGAGGCAATGACACCGGAACAGCGCTTTAACTTCTGGCGCGGCGAATTATCCCGCTGCATCAGATGCAACGCCTGCCGTGACGTCTGCCCTGCCTGCACCTGCGAGAAGTGTGTATTCGACAACAATAACCTGTACACGTCCCAGAAAGTCGCCGCAAGTGACTTCGAGGAGAATCTGTACCACATTATCCGTGCATGGCACGTCGCAGGACGCTGTACGGACTGCGGCGAATGTTCACGGGTATGCCCGCAGAACATCCCGCTGCACCTGATTAACCGCAAGTTCGCAAAAGACATCAACGAACTTTACGGTCCATATATTGCAGGCAGCGACATGGAAACAAAGCCGCCGATGCTCACCTATACAACTGATGACGCAGAGGCAAGCATTGTCTATGAGCGCAGCTCAGCTGACAACGGAGGTAAACAGTAATGCTTTCACTTCCAGAAGAGAAAATCAACGATTTGTTCGAATGTATCGGCTCAAAGCAGCCGCTCTACATTCCTCAGATGAATACTTCAGGGAACGCAGACTTCAAACGCTGGACAAAAGGTGCCAAGCTCAGCAAGGCGCTGAAGACCGTCCGTTCTGCAAAGGACTTCTTCTTCCCGAAGACTGAACACATGGTCAGCCTGAAAATGGAAGGACAGACCGTCACCGTAGAAGATCCCCGCAAGGAACTTGAGGACTTTGTCGTCTTCGGCGTGCGCGCCTGCGATGCGGCAAGCTTCAAGGTGGTGGACGATGTGTACCTGAATATGACTCCGGTAGACACCTACTACAAAAACCGCCGCGACCACGGTACTGTCGTCACACTTGCCTGTACGGATCCTGCACAGACCTGTTTCTGCAGTGCCTACGGCATCGACAGCACAAATCCTGCCGGCGATGTAAGCGCATGGCTCGCAGGCGGCAAGTACTACTTCAAGGCAAACACCCCCAAGGGTGAAAAATTCATTGCCGCCGTGAAGTCACTGCTTTCCGAAGACAGCGACGCCGCAGTCAGCGCCCAGCAGAAGGAAACAAAAGAGAAAATTGAAAAGCTGCCGCTTGCACACCTTGACCTTTCCAAGTGGAGAATCAAGAGCAGCAAGGACATGCAGAAGATTTTCAACTCAAAAGTGTGGGATGATCTGTACCAGACCTGTCTGGGCTGCGGAACCTGTACCTACGTGTGCCCCACCTGCATGTGCTTTGACGTACGTGATTTTGATACGGGCAACGGCATCAAGCAGTTCCGCTGCTGGGACAGCTGCATGTACTCAGACTTCACGCAGATGGCAGCAGCAAACCCGCGCCTGACGCAGAAAGAACGCTTCCGCCAGCGCTTCATGCACAAGCTGGTCTACTATCCCATGGCACACGAAGATCACTTCCAGTGCGTGGGCTGCGGACGCTGTCTTGAAAGCTGCCCCATCCACATGAACATTGCAAAAGTCATCAAGGCATACAACGAGATGCCGGACAGCACCGACGGAGGAAACAAATAATGGATACAGAATCATTCATCCCCTATGTCGGGAAAATCATTGCCATCCGTCAGGAAACCCCCGATGTCAAGACATTCCGCGTCGTCGGACTTGACGGCAAAAAGCTCTTCGAGCACATTCCCGGTCAGTGCGCTATGCTCATCGTGCCGGGCGTGGGTGAATCGATGATTTCCATCACTTCTTCCCCCACAATGGAAGATGCAATGGAATTCAGCATCAAGAAGTGCGGGCATGTTACGGAATGGCTCCATAATGCAGAAGTCGGGCAGCAGATTTGTGTCCGCGGTCCTATCGGCAACGGATTCCCGGTAACATCACCGGAATTTCTTCATAAGGATATTCTTGTTATCGCAGGCGGTATCGGTATTGCACCGGTGCACTCCGTGGTAAACTACATGCTCGACCACCGTGCGGATTATGGTAAAATCCAGGTTATCTACGGTTCTCGTTCCATGCAGGATTTGGTGCGTCTGGATGAGATGCAGAATGTCTGGATGAAGCAGCCGAATGTGGAAATCGATCTGACAATCGACCGCGCCCAGCCGGAATGGTCAGGGCATGTCGGCTTTGTTCCTCCGTATGTTACGGAGCTGAACCCGGATCCCAGCATGACCGTCATCATGTGCGGTCCGCCAATCCTGATTCACCTCTCTCTTGACAACCTCAAGAAGCTGGGCTTTAAGGACACGCAGGTCTTCACCACAATGGAGATGCGCATGAAGTGCGGTATCGGCAAGTGCGGCAGATGTAACATCGGCAACAAATTCGTCTGTAAGGACGGACCGGTGTTCAGCTTTGACAAGCTTGACGAGCTGACTCCTGAATACTAGGGAACGGGACAAAGCAGTGCTGGCAGTACTAGTGCTGCTAGCGCTGTCTGCTGCGGAAGCCTTCCGGCTGCTGCAGGAAAAGGCCGCATCCGTGCGGCTGCAGAAATTTTACGATTTTAGTCATAGGAGAATACTATGAGTGATAAAGAGATGGCTACTATATATCTGTTCGGAAAGAAATATGATGTTCCGGCAGAACTCACAATCATGACGGCCATGGAATATGCCGGTTACCAGCTCAAGCGCGGTTGCGGCTGCCGCAACGGCTTCTGCGGTGCCTGTGCCACAATCTACCGCATTAAGGGTCAGAACCAGCTCCAGACATGCCTTGCCTGCCAGAAAAAGGTAGAAAATGACATGTACATTGCAACACTCCCCTTCTTCCCGCTGGTAAAGCAGATCTACGATGTAGAGAAGATAAAGCCTGAGCAGCAGGTTATGATGCAGCTCTACCCGGAAATCTACGCATGTGTGGGCTGCAATGCCTGTTCACGCGCATGTCCGCAGAGCCTGAACACCATGCAGTATATTGCATACGCACAGCGCGGCGATTTCAAGGCATGCGCAGACGCATCCTTTGACTGCGTGATGTGCGGTATCTGTTCTTCACGCTGCCCGGCAGGAATCAGCCACCCGCAGGTTGCCGAGCTGGCCCGCCGCCTGAACGGAAAATATCTCCAGCCGCAGTCACAGCACCTGCTTGACCGCGTAAAGGAAATTGACGAGGGCAAGTGCGAGCAGCTCATCCAGCAGCTGATGAACAAGCCGCTCGACCAGATCAAGGAACTCTACAATACCCGCGAAATTGAGAAATAAGCGAAGGAGAACAACATGTACGGTAATAAATTAGACGATTTGGCAAAACTTGTTGCCGAAAAACGCGAAGAAAACCTTAAATTTGAACACGCTCGTCTGACCGCAGACGAAAAGGATGTCCTCCTGAAGGAATACCATCCGGATCGCATTGCTTCTCAGTTCACCGAGCTGAAAATCGGCCCGAACAAAGGCCAGAAGGCTCCTATCGAGCTGGCAGAAATGCTGCAGGCAAAGCCCCGGCTGGAACCGGATCACGTTGACCTTGCACGCACGGATTATGAATCAGACGTGCTTATTATCGGCGGCGGCGGTGCAGGCTGTTCCGCTGCTATCGAAGCAAGCAATGCCGGCGCAAAGGTAACGCTTGTTACAAAACTGCGTGTGGGTGATGCAAACACCATGATGGCAGAAGGCGGCATTCAGGCTGCAGACAAGCCCAATGATTCTCCCGCACAGCACTTCCTGGATGCTTTTGGCGGCGGTCACTTTGACGGCAAAAAAGAACTGGTTTACACACTCGTTACCAAGGCTCCGGAGACCATTAAGTGGCTTAACGACCTTGGCGTTGAATTCGACAAGGAAGATGACGGTACAATGGTAACGACACACGGTGGCGGAACCAGCCGCAAGAGAATGCATGCCTGCAAGGACTATTCCGGTGCAGAAATCATGCGGACACTTCGCGACGAAGTATTCAACCGCCCGGACAAAATCACAGTCGTTGATTTTACCTCCGCCATTGAGCTCATCAAGAATGACAAGGGCGAAGCAGCTGGTGCTGTCCTCCAGAATATGGAAACTGGTGAAATCCGCATTGCAAAGGCAAAGATTGTCGTTATTGCAACCGGCGGTGCAGGACGTATGCACTACCAGGGCTTCCCCACATCAAACCACTATGGTGCAACAGCAGACGGTCTTGTGCTGGCATACCGCGCAGGTGCAAAGCTCCTGTACCAGGATTCACTCCAGTACCACCCGACTGGTGCCGCCTACCCCTCACAGATTCTCGGCAAGCTCGTTACAGAGAAAGTCCGCTCACTCGGTGCAAAACTTATCAATAACAAGGGCGAAGTCTACATCCACCCGCTTGAAACACGCGATGTGAACGCATCCGGTATCATCAAGGAATGCAAGAACGGCCGTGGCATTGAAACCGGACTGGGTGACGGCAAGGCTGTCTGGCTTGATACGCCGATGATTGAGGCTATCCATGGCGAAGGAACAATTCTGAAAAGAATTCCGGCCATGTACAACATGTTCATCAAGTACGGCATTGATATCCGCAAGGAACCGATTCTTGTGTATCCGACCCTCCACTACCAGAATGGCGGCGTTGAGATTGACAAGGACTGCCACACGAACATCAAGAACCTGCTCGTAGCCGGTGAAGCTTCCGGTGGTGTCCATGGTACGAACCGTCTTATGGGTAACTCCCTGCTGGACGTGGTCGTGTTCGGACGCGTTGCTGGTCAGACTGCCGGCAAAGCCTTCAAGGACGTAGCTGCGTCAACAAAGTTCAGCCTCCAGCACGTGACCGATTTTGAAAAGGAACGGGCATCTGCCGGCATCGCAGGAGACAGTGTTTCACCGAAGCTGCTGCCGACCTATACATGGGGTAATCCTGAATTTGAGAAGCCGATTCCTGGCAGCACCAAATAACACTACCCTATAAAAGCAATAAGCTCGCTGCGCTGCAGCGAGCTTATTTTTTCCCAGGGTATCAAAAACACCGAACTCCAAACGAATAAAAAGCCGGTTCTTTCGAACCGGCTTTTTATTTTTCCCACTGAGAGATGACCAAGGCTGCATCTGCACAAAAGGCAACAAAAAAGCCCTGCGGTTTAGTGCAGGGCTATGAAACATCTCCTACGGGAATCGAACCCATGTTGACGGGATGAAAACCCGTTGTCCTAACCCCTAGACGAAGGAGACATAACCTTATGAATAGAATAATAACAGAAAAGAACTTTTTAGTCAAGCGTCTTTTCTACAAAATATAAAAAAACAAACAAATTTTTCAAACTTTCATATCAAATTTTGACAGAAGTTTTGCCTTCAATTGACGAAGGTCATCATCATCCAAGCCCAGTTCAATTGCGCTGTTAACATCATGCATGGCGGCTTCATAGCGGTGCAGTTTATAGAATGCAAGCGCCCGCCGGTAATAGACATGGCTCTGATATTTATTTATGGCAAGAGAACGGTCAAAACATGCAACAGCATCCTCCTGCTGCTCTTTTATGCTGTATACAATACCTTCGTAATAGCAGGCGCGGAATGCATTATCATCGCGCTTTTCACTTTCCTGAAAATCAGAAAGGGCAGCATCATAGTTGCTCTGTGCAAAATGAGCCATTCCACGGTGTTTGAATATAACAGCAAGCACAACGTCAGGGAGCGCTTCGGAGGATTCGATGATTTTAGTATAAATGGCAACTGCATCCTTGAAATGGCCCAGATTATGTTCGTGAAGGGCCTGCAAAACCATGTCATCGATGCTTCCCTTTGCATAGGGAGAATCTTCTGCCAATGCAGCAATCTTTTCCGGCACCTTTTCACCAGCAGGCTGCCGGTGCTCTGTCATTACATCAGCTTTCTCATAGAAAGTATTCCTGCGGACTTCCAGTTCCGACTGCAGTTTGTTCTGATAATCACGGATTTCCTGAAAAATAGTATCCGCAAGGCTCAAATTTGCATTTATAGCAGCAAGCTTACGGCGCAGCGGTTTATCAAAGGGATTAAATTCTGATTTATAGATAAGTTCATGCTCAACCTCAGCCCATGCATCCTGAAGAATTGTGCGAACCTGGATTTCGCAGACAACAGAACCAGGAAGTACAGGTTCCAGATGCTCTGTGGGATAACAGCCGACAGGAATGCTTATGAGCACATGAACCGATTCATAGCCAAATTCACGGAAAGACTGTCCGGAACCTTTTCGTTCAATTTCACGAACGTCAAAATTCTCAGACAACTGATGTACAACGGAATCAATATCCTCTAAAAAGGCACAAATAATCCGTATACCCATCATGTCGGTCAATGTGACCAGCTCATGACTCGTAGAACTTTCTTCAGACTTCTGGCGCAGAATCTTTTTATAATAACTGCCAAAAGACTTGATACGAGCCTTATACGTCGGCATAGACGGCAGTTTTATTACGGACTTCAGGCGATTCTCAACTTTTGTAAGAATTTCCTCAAAGACAGGAATATAGGAGTCATAGGTTTGCTGGATTCGAACTTTGTGCGGGAGCTCACTCTGATTCATAAAGGCATCCACAAGGAAATTTGATTCGGGAAGCTGCACTGCCAAGGCAGTTTTCGAACAGCAACCTTAGCTATCTACATTTTTTGCAAG
>CADCQA010000172.1 GCA_902803415.1 uncultured Spirochaetaceae bacterium
AGGCGCAGAACAGGCGGAAGGCTCTTCTTCCCTAGTGTTCAGCGCCTTGCGGATGTAGTCGCGGCAGGGGGCTTACTGCGAGTGGCTCTGTCTGATTGATGGTGCTGTTACCTTGACTCGGAACGTGAAGGTTCCGAACAGCGCTGATGACTCAGCCCACCGCCTCAATCTCTGGCTCGGACACCGTGAGCAGTTCCGAACCGAGCTTCTGGAGCGGCACGTCAGGCAGGTCGATCCACGTTTCCTCTTCCGGTACATCCTCTTCAAACACATTGGAGGTCACCGTCCGCATTTTATGCGTCAGGTAGTTTTCGCTGACATTCTTTGCCTCGCCCGAATAGCGCGAGAACGAGCCGTAATTCTTGCCGATGAGGAAGAAGCCGCCGTTCTGCCAGCGGAAGACGTACTCGACCCTAGGGGAGTCGGCGCTGCCCGCCGCATAGAATTCCCCCACCGTGATGCAGAGATCGCCCTCATCGTTGACCGTCAGTTGGTTCTCGTGGAAGCAGTCCTCGTCTTCCGCGTCATTGCCGGGAATCGTGTCCCTGTATTCCTTGTGCAGCTTGGGCTTGCCCTTTTTCTGCCCGAAGAACACTGCCAGTACGGGCTTGTTAAAGTTGTACTCGTAGCCGTCCTCGCGGGTGCGCATGAGGGCGGGGTTCCGGGGCACGGCGATGACCGCAACGTCCTTGAAGCCGTCCTTGTTGAAGTCGCCCTCGGCTATCGTGCACTCTGACTTGACGGCAAGCGATTTTTCGCCGCCCCAGGTTTCCGGGAAAAGGCGTCCCGTGCCCTTTTTCTGTGCGTTTGCCGCAATTGAAAACAGTGCAGCACAGAGGGCTGCGCTTATGATTGTTCTTTTCATGCTTTCCTCCGCATTATAAACAAACGAAGCTTGCGTTCGTCACAAAAAGAGAGCGGAAATGCCTGTACCGGGCAAGCTGTGCGCCTCGTTCCGCAGGATGTCCACGGTGTGGGAGCTTGCGCCCGGCAGCTCCGGGCGTTCGCAGTGTGCACTATGGGTTGCGATGAACAGGCGGAAGGTCTCTTCGTCCATGGCGTTCAGCTCCTTGCGCATGTAGTCGACGGCGGGGGGCTTACTGCGCGTGTACCCTGTCTGATTGATGGTACTTCCGCCTTTGTACAGCTGACAAGACAGCTGTTAATCAGGCTGTTGACACCAAGCTTTACAACCTGTATACTGTGCCGGAATTCTGTTCAGGAGGCTGGCTGTGACAGCATTGCAGGAAGAAATACGGGAGCTGTGCCGCAGCAGGGATGCGGTCATCCTTGCCCATTATTATGTTGACGGCGCGGTGCAGGAAATTGCCGATTATGTGGGCGATTCATTTTACCTTGCCAAGGTGGCGAAGTCTGATTCCCACCGCACCATTGTGTTCTGCGGGGTCACGTTTATGGGCGAAAGCGCCTGCATCCTGAATCCGGGCAAGACGGTGCTCATGCCCGCGCCGGATGCCGTGTGCCCCATGGCGCTTATGGTTTCCGCCGCTGACATTGCCGCCGTGCGCGCAAAGTACGACGATCTTGCCGTGGTCTGCTACATCAATTCCATGGCGGACATCAAGGCGCTTTCCGACATCTGCGTTACCTCGTCAAACGCGCTTAAGGTTGTGCGGAGCCTGCCGCAGAAGAACATCTTCTTCATCCCCGACGGGAATCTGGGACGCTACGTTGCCGCCCAGGTGCCGGAAAAAAACATCATTCTGAACAAGGGCTTCTGCCACGTGCACGCCTCCATCACTGCCCGCGACCTTGAGGCGGCGCTCCATGCGCATCCCGCGGCAGAAATCATCGCCCACCCCGAATGCAGCGAGGAAGTCTGCAACCTTGCGGAATACCTTGGCAGCACAAAGGAGCTGATTGAATATGTACGCACGGCTCCCGCACAGGAATTCATCGTGTGTACGGAGCAGGGTGTGCTGCACGAAATGCAGAAGGTTGCGCCCGGCAAGCAGTTCCATTTTGTGGGCGCACGGCAGATATGCCCCAACATGAAGCGCATCACGCTGGAAAAAGTCCGCGACAGCCTGCTGAACGGCAGCCCGGTGGTTACCGTGGATGAAGCGCTCCGGCAGAAGGCGTCCGTGCCGCTGGAACGGATGCTTGCGGCGGCTCAGGGCTGAGGAGGCACTGTATGGAAGCAGAGGAAAAGCAGTTTGAAGAAGCCGATGTCATTATCGTCGGCTGCGGCGTCGCGGGCCTGTACTGCGCGCTCAATCTTCCGCTCGGAAAAAAGATTGCAATCATCACCAAGGCTTCTGCGCAGGAATGTGATTCCTACCTTGCGCAGGGCGGCATCTGCATGCTGCGGGATGAAGCTGACTACGACACCTACTATCAGGACACCATGCGCGCCGGGCATTTTGAAAACAACCCGGAGTCCGTGGACATCATGATTCGCTCTTCCCGCGATGTTATCCGCGACCTGCTCTGCTACGGCGTGCGTTTTGCGCGTGCAGCGGACGGCAGCCTGCAGTTTACGCGCGAGGGCGCGCATTCACGGGAGCGCATCCTCTTCCACGATGACATCACCGGCAAAGAGATAACGAGCCGGCTGCTCAGCACCGTCCGGAAACTGCCGAACGTCACTCTGTACGAACATGTTACCATGCTGGACATCCTGAAGGGAAACGGTGCTTCCGGTTCACGCTGCACGGGCGTCGTCGTGTCCTGCGGAAAGCGGAGTCCGCTTGCCCGCTACCGCTGCGCTTCAACGCTGGACGGAAAGGCCATTGTCCGCATGAAAGCCCCGCATGTTGTGTGGGCGTGCGGCGGCATCGGCGGCCTTTACGAGCACTCTACGAACTACCCGCACCTGACTGGGGACGCGCTGGGCATTGCGCTCCGCCACAATATTCCCCTGCAGGATCCGGACTATATTCAGATTCACCCCACGACGCTCTACACGGGGCGCACGGGCGAACGCTCCTTCCTCATCAGCGAATCCGTGCGGGGCGAAGGCGGCATCCTGCTTGGCAAGGACAAGCAGCGCTTTACCGACGAGCTGCAGCCGCGCGACGTGGTGGCAGCAGCAATCCATGCGCGGATGCAGAAGGACGGAATGCCGCACGTGTGGCTTTCCATGGAACGCATACCTCAGCAGGTGATACTGACGCATTTCCGGCACATCTACGAGAAGTGCCTGGAAGAAGGCTGGGACTGCACAAAGGAGCCCATTCCTGTTGTTCCCGCGCAGCACTACTTTATGGGCGGCGTTGCGGTTGACAGCTGGAGCCGCACTTCGCTCGCGGGGCTCTATGCAGCGGGCGAAACAAGCTGCAACGGCGTGCACGGCAAGAACCGCCTTGCAAGCAATTCCCTGCTGGAAAGTCTGGTGTTCGCAAAGCGCGCTGCGCAGGACATCATTGCAGAAGGCTGCGTTCCCGACGTGACGGAAGAACCGTTCAACGCGCAGTCATATATCGATACCGAAAAGCTTGCGGCGCAGTACCGGGAGGCGGCGCTTGCGGAAATCCAGAGAATGAGGCTTTACCATGAACAGCATATCGCTTGAACTGAATGCGGATGATTTGATTCTCCGCGCGCTTAAAGAAGACATCTCCAGCGAGGACGTGTCCACGAACGCCGTTATGCCGTCGCCCCGCATGGGCGAAGTTGAGCTGCTTGCCAAGCAGGACGGCATCATCGCGGGGCTTGCCGTTTTTGCGCGGGTATTCACCCTGCTGGACGCGGACACCGTATGCACGTTCTCCGTTTCCGACGGCGACCGTGTGCAGCGCGGGCAGAAGCTTGGCACTGTGCGGGGCGACATCCGCGTGCTGCTTTCCGGGGAGCGTACTGCGCTCAACTACCTGCAGCGCATGAGCGGCATTGCCACCTACACGCATGAGGTTGCCGCGCTGCTTGCCGGCACAAAGACAAAGCTGCTGGACACCCGCAAAACCACGCCGAACAACCGCATCTTTGAAAAATACGCCGTGCGCGCGGGCGGGGGCTGCAACCACCGCTACAACTTGTCCGACGGCGTGCTGCTCAAGGATAATCACATCGGTGCGGCGGGCGGCGTAGCGGCTGCCGTAAAAATGGCGCGGGACTATGCGCCATTCGTCCGCAAGATTGAAGTGGAAGTGGAAAGCCTTGCCCAGGTGCAGGAAGCCGTGGATGCCGGTGCGGACATCATCATGCTGGACAACATGGACACCGACACCATGCGGAAGGCGCTGGAAATCATCGCCGGCAGGGCCGAAGTCGAAGTTTCCGGCAACGTCACCAGGGAAAATGTCTCGCGGCTTGCAGGGCTGGGGGTGGACTACATTTCCTGCGGAGCGCTCACTCACTCTGCGCCCATCCTCGACCTTTCGCTCAAGAACCTGCATCCTGTGGAGGCCTGACCATGCGTTCCGGCGGGGAAACACGGCGGAACAGGATACTGGAATTGCTCGCTGCGTCGGCAGAACCGGTGTCCGGTTCCCAGCTTGCCCAGAAATTCGAAGTGAGCCGCCAGGTCATCGTGCAGGACATCGCCCTGCTCAAGGCGACGCACCCGGCGCTGCTTTCTACCAGTTCCGGCTACGTGCTCATGGGTGCTTCCGAAAAGCGGCGGGTCTACAAGGTAAAGCACACTGACGAGCAGACGGAGGACGAACTGACGTGCATCGTGGACGCGGGCGGCACCGTGCTGGATGTGTACGTGGAGCACAAGGTCTACGGCACCATCCGCGCCCCGCTCAACATCAAGTCCCGGCTGGATGTGCAGAACTTCATGGCCGACATGCGCAGCGGCGTCTCTACCCCGCTTAAGAACATCACCTTCGGCTACCACTACCACACCATCGAAGCCCGCTCCGTGGCAGTGCTCGATGCAATTGAATTGCAGCTGAAGGAACGCGGCTACCTCATAGAAACGCAGGACGCCCCCGTCATCTACGAAGCAAAAAAATACAGCTGAGCCGCGCCTGCGGGCGGTGTATCGTCTGCAGTGTGCGCGGTGCAAAGGCGTCTCTGGCTGCGGTTCATAAAATTAAAGAAATTTTCCGTACCCTCTAGTATAAAAAAACGCTTTCTGCTATGATGTTTCTATAAATAGAAATAAACCGGCTGTCAGCGCCGCCCTGCGGCATGCCCGGCAGCCCCCTTTTTTGGAGGAAGGTCGTATGAAGGAAATTTCTTCGCTGCTTGGCTACAGGGAATCCGTGCGCGTGGTGGATGCCACGCTGCGTGACGGCGGACTGGTAAATGCATTCCGCTTTACTGATGACTTTGTGCGCGAACTGTACCGCACGAACATTGCGGCGGGTGTTGACTGCATGGAAGTCGGCTACAAGGCTTCGCGCCAGCTGTTCAACGAAAAGGATTTCGGCAAGTGGAAATTCTGCAAGGATGATGATATTTACGCTGTTCTTGGCGGCAATGAAGAAAAGAAAATCAAGCTTGCGGCGATGGCTGATGTTGGCCGCTGCGACTTCCGCGAGGATATCCGTCCGCGTTCCGACAGCCCGCTGGATGTTATCCGCGTTGCCTGCTACGTGAACCAGATTGCTGCCGCCGTAGAGATGATTGAGGACGCAAAGCAGAAGGGCTACGAGGTTACCTGCAACATCATGGCGATTTCCACCGCGCAGGAAGGGGATGTGCGGGTTGCGCTGGACATGCTGGGCCGCTCCCCGGTCGATGCCATCTACATTGTGGACAGCTTCGGTTCGCTCTACCCGGAGCAGATTGCACGCGTGGTGGCGGTGTACAAGGAATATGCCGACCGCTACGGCAAGCAGCTGGGCATCCATGCGCACAACAACCAGCAGCTGGCCTTTGCCAACACCATCGAGGCGGTTGGCGACGGCGTGGACTGGCTGGATGCCACCTACAGCGGCATGGGGCGCGGCGCAGGCAACTGCTTTATGGAAAACCTGCTCGGCTTTCTGCGCAATCCCAAGTACAAGCTGTACCCCGTCCTTCAGTTCGTGGAACGCTACATGGTGCCGCTCAGGGCGGAAGGGCTGCGCTGGGGCTATGACGTGCAGTACCTTATCACCGGCCTGCTGAACCAGCACCCGCGTACCGCCATCGCTTTTACCGCAGACGGCCGCACGGATTACTCCGCCTACTACAACGAAATGACCGCGCAGGAGTAGCAGTCCGGCGCCCGCAGTGCTGAAATGTACTTTTCCTGCCGATAGTGACATGAGTGGAAACTACGTTTCCGCTCATGTCTTCGAGTTTAAGCGGAAACTGCGTTTCTGCTTAAACTCGAAGGCCACCCGAAAAAATCACGAAGTGAGTTTTTCGGGTGGTCCTGTAACCAAAACGGTACCCTGGCGGTTTCCTAGTTAGCATCGATGTCCGCCGGGGCACGGGGGAATCCCCCTTCTGTAGCTGGAAGACAGGGGAATGCTTCCCGTGCATTCTGTGCGGGAAAGGCAGAAAGGTGTCAGCGGCACAGCTTGCCGATGGCAATGTGGCGCAGGCAGCCTGACGCTGGCACCGTCTGCCGTTCTTTTATACGGAGAGAAGCTCTAAAAACTTCAGTTTTTAGAGGTAACTTTGAAAATGGAGTTATTGTATGAAGAAATTTGCAGGAAAATTCTTGGCAGCTGCTGCCGTTACCGCATTGCTTGTGGTGCTGCCCGCAGCAGCAAAAGCGAAGGCGGAATCTGCCGCTGTTGAGGAGGAAGAAACTCCCACAAACGGACAGAAGATGAAGGAAGGTTCCAAGGAATTTTTCAGCGGGCTGGGCGGCACGTTCAAGGATGCCGGGCACACCGTCAAGGACAAGGCTAAAGAAGTAACCACCGCTGCCTACGTGGGCGAGTGGCAGTTCATCAATGGCAAGAGCGTAACCTACCTTGACCTGACTGAAGACGGAGACATGTCCATCACGCAGCTGCACGGCGGTTCCTCAAAGGTGTGGAGCGGTACCTACACGGTAAACAAGAAGCAGATAATCTTCCACGTGGAAGACTATAATGATAAGGATATGGACGAAGACTGGGTCATTGCGTTTAAGGCAAGCAAGGGCAAGGAGATGAAGATTTCCTGCCGCAAGATACCGGACGATGCAAACGGCTACAGCTTTAAGAATACCACGCTCTTCACTCCGGTAGAAGTTGAAGAAGACGAGGAATAAGGTGTTCCGCGGGCTGTGCCTGCAGGGACAAAAAAAGGGCTTTCCCGCGGGAGAGCCCTTTTTTATTTGTGTTTAGTAGACCTGTTCTGAATCTGAAGTTTCCGAACAGGTTTAGTCTGATTCGGCTGCGCCCGGAAGTCCGATGTCCTTGCGGTAGAACATGCCCTCGAAGTCTATGCATGCCATGGCTTCATAGGCTTTCTGGCGTGCTGCTTCAAAACTGTCACCGTAGGCGGAGCAGGCAAGCACGCGCCCGCCGCTCGTGATGAGCCCGGTGGCATTGGGTGAAGGATTCCGCGCACCGCGCCGGTCGGTAATGGCCCCTGCAACAAAGAGCTTTGCGCCCAGCTTCCTGAACGTATCCTTCGAAATGGAAATGGGAATGCCGCGTTTGTAGCTCTGCGGGTAGCCGCCGCTGACTACGACCGGCGCCACCACATAGCCGCGCTTCCATGAAAAATCAAATGTCTTGAGTGAACCGTCGATGATTGCCTGGCACATAGCTGCAAAATCAAAATCCATGAGCGGCAGCACGGCCTGCGTTTCGGGGTCGCCCAGGCGCACATTGTATTCAAGGCACTTGGGGCCG
>CADCQA010000173.1 GCA_902803415.1 uncultured Spirochaetaceae bacterium
CCCTGCTCCTTCACCATGTTCTGGGCATCAGCGCGCTTCATCGTTACCAGTTCCCCGGTAAAGCAGAACGATTTACCGGCAAGGCTCCCGCCGGAAGCCCCCTGCACCAGCGTAACCGCGCCGGACGAAAGCAGCTGCTCCATCTCCGGACGGTTCTCCGCAAGGCCGCTTACAAAGGTGCGGGCAAGGGTTTCCGCAAAGCCGTACACGTCCGCGGCTTTCTCCACGCTGAGCGCAAAAAGCTTTTCGAGCGTATCATAGCCGGCGGCGGTCAGCTTTTCTACAATGGTCTCGCCGATGCCTTCGATATCAAAGCCGGCAATAAAACGGGCCAGCGTAACGCGCCGGTGGTTCTGGATTGAAGCAAAGACCTTCTCTGCACCGAGCGAGCGCCTTTCCGCAGAAATGCTTTCCTCGGTCAGGAAATACGGCGTGAGCACGGGCACGGAAAGCGCGTAAATGTCTGCAATGGAACGGACGGTACCGTCGCGGAAGAGCGCGCGCACAAGCGTGTCGCCCAGGTCACGGATGTCAAGCACGGCCACCCATTTGAGCAGCTGGTGCAGGATGCGCTTTCCGCAGGCCTTGTTGGGGCAGAAAAGGCGGGTACCTTCATCCACCAGCGCAGTACCGCAGGTAGCACAGACGGCAGGCTGCTCCACGGGCACCAGTTCTTCCCCTTCGCCGGGGACGACGCTTTCTATCTTGGGGATAATTTCGCCGCGCTTAACAACCACCACGTGGCTGCCAATCTGCAGGCCGAGAGAGCGGATGGTGTTGGGATTTACAAGGCTGGCACGCTGCACCGTGGTGCCGTTCAGGTCAACGGGGTCAAAAACGGCCACCGGCGTGTAGGTGGCACCGGATTCATTCCATTCCACGCGGCGCACCACGGAAACAGCTTCCTCCAGGCTGAATTTGAAAGCAATCTGCCGGTCGGGACGGTCGCGGCTTGCATCTGCATGGTCAACAGCCCGCTCCTTAACAACAAGTCCGTCTATGTCATAGTCAAGCGATGCACGTGTTTCCATCACGGCTGCACGGTAGTCGATAACTTCCTGCGGGCTGCGGCAAATATGCAGGGGCACCACATTGAATCCGGCAGCGGCAAGCCAGCGGAGCTTTCCCTCTTCGTCGGCATAGGGCTGTTCACCGGCGGTCGCCCAGACATCGTAGGTGATGAGCGTTAAGTTTTCGCTGCCGGCTCCGTCCTTGCGCTTCATCAGGCCGTTGGCAGCGTTACGGCAGTTTGCCTTGTCCGCAAAGAGCGTATCATGCACCTGATGCGTCATAATGACTTCCCCGCGCACACCGCCGGTGAAGTCCACGGGGCTACCGTCGGCAGCAAACAGCTCGCGGCGCACGCCGTTCATCTTGACTGCATTCGCCGTAATGACATCGCCGGTCGTACCGTCCCCGCGCGTGACAGCCTGCACCAGGCGCCCGCCCGCGTACTGCAGCTCAAGGCTCGCACCGTCAAGCTTGTATTCCACAAGATATTCTGCATAGGAATGTTTTTCCGCCCAGGCAAGGAACTGCTGGGGATCAGCAGCCTTCTCCTGGCTTCCCATCGGCATAACATGGCGCGCCTTTGCAAAATTGCCGCTGTCGGCACCAACCTTGTGCAGCAGCGGATTCGCAGGGTCAAGGGATTTCAGTTCATCCCAGAGCGCATCGAATTCACTGTCGGAGATTTCGCCCTCCCCGTTGTAGTACGATGCCTGGTAACGCTGGATAAGCACTTCCAGCTCTGCAATCCTTTCCGCCATGCTAGTCCTCGTCCTTCGTGAAAATCACTTCGTAGATAGTCCGGCCCGCATCAATGCCTTTCTGCTCGAACTTGGTGCGGGGGCGCCATTCCTGGTGAGGAGCAAACGATTCGTATTTGTTGCTGATGCCCTCGGTTGCCTCCAGTTCCGCAAGGGCAACGTGCGCGTATTCTTCCCAGTCCGTCACAAAATAGATGTAACCGCCCGGCACAAGTTTCTGCACAAGCAGGTCGGTATGCGGCCGCTGCACAAGGCGGCGCTTGTGGTGCTTTTTCTTTGGCCACGGATCGGGGAAAAAGATATGGAAGGCTTCCAGGGAATTATCGGGAATCATGCTTTCCAGCGTTTCCAGCGCGTCGTGCTCGATGATGAACAGGTTCTTGAGCTGCCGCCGCCTGATATCGCTGAGCAGGCGCCCCACTCCCGGCACATGGACTTCAAGCCCCAGATAATTCATTGCGGGGAAAGACTGGGCAATCTGGGCTGTTGCCTGCCCCATGCCAAAACCAATCTCCATGGTCACCGGGTTGGTGTTGTTGAAAATCTCCGTGTAGTTCAGGGTACGGTGCTCAAAGGGAATGCACCACACCTGATGGAGCTCGTTATAGCTGCGCCGCTCATTGTCAGTCATGCGCCCGGCGCGCAGCACATACGTCTTTATCGTGCGTTTAATAACGCTGCCAAGGGGAACAGCATCATCCGAAGACGATGCTTCAGGTGGGGGCGCGGCTTCAAGCTCGCCGTCCCGGCTTCCGTCTACATTACTAGTGTCAGACACAATTACTCCTTCTATAGTTCAATGTTTCCGCGGGGAAATCCGGTTTCCCGCCCCGCGGTTCCACCAAAAAATTCGTCTTGGCCGGCCAGACTGCTTCAGCCCGCTTGCGGCGGAAGCATACAGACCGTGCTGCCGCCGTCTATCAGGACGCAGGTACGGAGCACCGAGGCATCCTGCGGGAGCGGCGCATTCCCGTTGTCCTCCCCAAAAAAGAGAAGCGTCCCGTCCTGCCGGTACCATGCAGACAGGGTTTGGCGGCGGCTTTCCGCAATGCGCTGCAAGGCGGAAAGATTCTGCTGCGCAAGTTCCGCCGGGTAGGAAACGGAAAACGATTCCCGGCAGCTGCGGCCGCCCGCATCCGTATATTCCAGCTGGTACTGTCCTTCCGGCAGCACCGTACCCGGCGGCGGCCGGAAAGCCGCAGTTCCGCTCCACCAGCCGCCGCCGGAAAAGCCGGCATCCTGCATGGAAGTGCACTCCCAGACATACCCCGTTCCCGGCGCGCTAACAGACAAGGAACCCTGTGCATCGCTGCGGCTGCGCTCCCCGCCCTTGTTCACCTGCACAAAAACGGCAAGGCGCATGGACGGTGCAGAAACACTGTCCGCATAATCAAAAATCACGCGGGAATCAATGGAAGCGAAAGACGGTGCCCCTGTGCTGCATGATACGAACAGCCCCGCCGCACAGAGGAAAAACACGGAGCACAACAATGGCAGCGAAGAAAAGCGCTGGATATTATCAGGAACGCAGGCTTCAGCAGCGCTCATGAAAAATCAAATTTCAAGTTGATGACCGTAAGCTCACTTGCCGAGAACTGGTTCACCAATGATTCAAATTTCACGCTGACCTTCTTGCAGGCATCTTCCAGATATGAAAGGTAGTACAAACCAAGGTCGGTGCCGCCCTCACCTTCCGGCATCTGCCGGTAGAAGTCTATCAGGGACTTCTTGTGCGTGTTGGCGGACATCTTGCTCTCGATGTTTTCCTTGACTTCCTGGAATTCGTCATCCTTGTTGTACAGCGTAATGTTCAGGCTGCCCTGCTTACCGATAGCCGCAGAACCGCCGCCGATTTTCCAGGACAGGAAGACAAGCTCATGCTTGCGGGTCATTTCCTTGACAATCTTCGCACGGATTTCCGGGTCATAAATGAGGGTCTCGTAATTATCTATACCCTTGTACAGGATTTTTGCTTCCTTGCGGAGGTTCGTATTTTCGCTGTTCAGGGCAAGCTCCATGATCATCACCGAAATGTATTCCGGAATCTTGGACTTGTCCATGTATTCGGCAAGCGTCTGGCGGATTTTACCCATAATCTGATCGAAACCGTCGGTCTGGAAGAACTTTGTAATGATGTACCAGTTCATCAGGCTCAGGCGGTTCAGGAACTTTTCAGTCATCAGCAGGTAGACATTCTTTTCTTCCGGGCTGTAATCCTTATTCGACATGATATTCTTCCAGACCGGCTCAAGAATGGTCTGGCGGCTCTGCTGAATCACATGATCCTTGGAAGCGAGCTGGCTGCGCAGCAGGCGGTCGGGCAGGCGGGTCTGGTCATCGATGAGCTGGGACGGATTGGTACGGTTGTGCCTGCGCACGCAGTCGCACTGCACAAGTGCCTCAAAGATATCGTGGTCAAACTGCTTGTAGAGGATGGAATAGACGATTATCTTGGACAGATCCATGATTTCCTGGCGGTGGGAGACAAACTCGGACATGGAAATCTCTATCTTGGAGATGTAATCCACCAGAATCATGTTCTGGATGGACATCGGCGAAAAATGGCTCAGGCTGATGCCGTACTCTTCCTTGTTGTCTGCCATTTTAAAGCGCAGCAGTTTTTTCTTGTTGCTTATGAAATGTGAAGCACCCTCTTCCGTAAGAATAACCTTCAGGGGAAGGTCAAGCATGAATTTTTTTTCCGCCGCACTCATAGTATTACAGTAAGACTCCTCATATTTTATTATAATATATTCTATTATAGAAAGCAAGTACTTGTTTCCGCGCAGAATTCCCGCAGTTCCGGAAGCCCGCTGCGCGGCACTCCCCTTGCAAAGCGCTTGCCAATACTGTTATTATATACCCATGCGGGAAAATTTGCAAAAACTCTTTGCCTGCACGGCTTTTTTCCTCTGCACATGCTGCCTGCCGCTGTCCGCCGGCGGGGTGCAAAGCTGCCGGAACATATATACAGGCTTAAAAAATGCAGGTTTTTCTCCTGAATATCAGGGGCTTACGCCGTCAGATGCAGCCCTTTTCCCCCAGAACATTACGATACGCATTGCCGGTGCAAAGGAGCGGACGCGGACGCTCGTTTTTGCCTTTACGCAGGAATACGCCGAGGCTGATATGGACGGCATGGTGCAGTTCATCTGCGACCTGGAGTCACGGGAACTGTCTTTCCCGGTGCTCGTGCTGCTGAGCGCCAACGACGGCACGGCCGGATTCCCCGCCCCCCTTGCAAACGGGCTGCATGCGGCAGACAGGCTGCATGCGGCAGACAGGCTGCATATCCATCCGGCGGGGACGGAGACTTTTTCGCAGGCAGAAGCCGCCGAAAACACCTGCGCCATTGTCATAGAGGAAAGCGATCCGGGCAGCCCGGCGGGTTCGCACACCATCATTCCGGGCGGCGGCAGGGATGTTTCGCCCTTGTGGCTTGTGCAGGCCCTGCAGCATGCTGCAAATTCCGCAGGGCAGCAGGCAGTTATTCCCAAGACCGTGGCGTTTCTGTACCGCCTGGGACTGAGTGACGAAAAAGCGCGGGTGTCCGCATTCCTTGCGCAGGAAATCCCCGCCGCAGGCATCACGCTGGGGCATACGGAACAGGATTTCGGAATCCTGCTCAGGACGGCATCCCTTTTGGAACGCATGCAGGGCGCTTCCGTGTGGGACAGGCACTATACATACGTCAGCATTCCCCTGCTCGGCTATGAATTCTGGGTAAACGAAGCATTCTTTGCAAGCTGCTACCTGCTGTTTGCGGCGGCAGTACTTTTCATGCTCTGCTTCCTTTCGTTCACAAATTCCGCCCGCAACAAGGCAATCCTTGCCGACCTGGCAAGGACCTGGTACCTCACCCCGCTGCTCATCGCAGCAAGCACCGCCATCCTGGTGCTTTCGCAGCACTTTTTCCTGCAGGTACCGCAGCTGGCCGGGGATCCCCTGCTGCTGCTCGGAGCAAAGCTGCTGGCAACATTCACCCTTACGCTGCCGGTCTTTATACTGGAAGCCCGATTCAACTTTAAGGTGTCATTCCACGCGGCGGGCTACTGCCTGCTTTTTGTGGCGGCGGCAAACATATTCCTGTTCTGCAGCATAGACCTGACGCTTCTGTTCATCTTTGTAACGGAATACCTTGCCTGCATGCTCGCACAGCGCGCAAAGAAGCTGGGCAGCGTTGCAGTCACGCTGCTGCTGCTCTTTGTGCCCTTCCTTCCGGCAGCGGCAAACATCATTTTTTCGACGAACCGCCAGTCCCTGCACGATTTTTCTGCATGCACAGCCGCGGGGAACGCGCTTACGGCATGCATTCTCTACCCCCTCCAGATGCAATGGAAGCGGCTGCTCATCATATCTGACATCTTTGACCCCAGCCGCCCCTTTGCAAGCAGAAGAAAGCTCATCCACACCACGGCATTCATCGCACTCTCGCTGGCAGCGCTCGCCGCAATTTACCTTGCAGCGTCCGGCTTTATTGCACTGACGGGGATGTCCAGCGGCAGGTTCCTGCCGCAGGGGGCCTACCTTATGGAAAAAGTGGCGGCACTCAGCGGAAAGATTCTTCCCGGATCCGGGCAGCCGGAAGAAAACAGCCAGGCTGCCGGGCAGGAAACCAGCGGGGAAAGCGAAGGCAGCGTCAGCGGGCAGCCGCCGCGGACAGCGGTAAGCGTAAAGGATGAAGCCTTTATGGAACTGCAGCTGCGGCGGATAAGCATCAGCTGCCCGGAAAGCGGCACCCGTGTGCTGCGGCTTGAGGTCAGCGCAGAAAGTCCCGCAGGCGTACCGCTCTATGACTGCAACTACGACTACCGCTTTGCCAGCAGGAACAAAGTATACTTCTGCCTGCCGGATAATCCCGCCGGGCAGGTGGACATCGTGTATTCCTGCAGCCGGGAGGCAGACAGCACCATCACGGTCAGCGTATGGCTGGCGGCGGAAGACGGCAGCATCAGCCATGAGATACAGCAGATCGCAATGCGGGGCAGCGAAGGAAGCTAAGCATGGAAAAAGTATACTTCCACGTTGACCTTGATGCGTTCTTTGCTTCCGTGGAACAGCGCGACAATCCGGCGTACCGGGGCAAGCCGCTCATTGTGGGAGGGCTGCCCGGCGACCGGCGGGCGGTGGTTTCCACGGCCTCCTACGAAGCCCGCGCATACGGCGTGCATTCCGCCATGCCGCTTTCGCGAGCAGTGCAATTGTGCCCCCATGCGGTATTCGTGCGGGGAAATTATGCGCATTACCACGAAGTTTCGGCACAGATAATGGACATTTTCAGTTCCTACTCGCCGGATGTCCTTCAGATGTCCATAGACGAAGCATTTCTTGATATGACCGGCACAGAACGGCTCTTCGGAAAGCCGGGCGACACAGCGGCACGGCTCAAGCAGCAGGTGAAGGACGAAACGGGACTTACGGTGAGCGTGGGCATATCGGCAAGCATGTACGTGGCAAAAATTGCCTCCGGGCTGCACAAGCCAGACGGACTGACCGAAGTCCCTGCCGGAAAGGAAGAAGACTTTATGCTTTCACTGCCGCTGGAAAAACTGTGGGGTGCCGGAACAAAAACGCAGGAACGGCTCAGGAGCGCCGGCCTCAGGACAACCGCAGACATACACGCGCGGCAGCTGCCCCTGCTCACCTCACTGTTCGGGCAGAGCACGGGAACATTCCTGTACAATGCCGTGCGGGGCAATATGGCAATGAAATTCGGGGAAGAAGCGAAGAATCATTCCATCAGCTCGGAAGAAACCTTTGACTTTGACCTGACCGACCGCTATGCAATCGACACCGCGCTCATGAAGCTGGCAGAAAACGTCCTCTACCGCATGCATCGGGAAAACGTGCGCTCCAGCACGGTTGCGCTCAAAATCCGCTACGAGGATTTCACGACAGTCTCTGTGCAGGCAACAGGAAGCAGCCCGGTAACAAACGTTGACGACATGTTCGGGCGCTGCAAGGCACTTTTTAGTAAAAAATATACGACGGGAAAAGGTATCCGCCTGCTTGGCGTTGCCTGCGAAAACGTAGAAAAGCGAAGCGAACCGGTACAGAAAACGCTTTTTGACTTTGGGGAGGAAAAGCGCGCAAAAATGGAAGAGGCCATCTACGCGCTGCAGGACAAGCATCCTGACATAAAAATCAGGAAAGCCCGTCTTTTTAGCAAAGATTCCGGCTAGAAATTGCTGCCGTTCCAGCCCCAGTTTGAATGCCCTGAATAGCAGACATAAATGCCATCACCGGGAATACCGAGCTCTGCATTGAAAATGCGGCAGATTTCCGCAGTCATTTTGCTGCAGGCATCAGGATTTTCCTTGCCGTAAAGCTGCACGGTAACAAAGGCACCTTTGTCCAGCTTCTTTCCTGCAAAATACAGATCGTAGTTGTCCTCAAAACCGAGCATCAGATAATTTTCGGGTTTTCCAAGGATGGAAACTGCTTTCCCCAGCGCGGCTTTCAGCACGGCGCGTTTTTCCTGCGTTACCGGAAGCGTAATTTTTGAATTAATCATTGGCATACTTTTTTCTCCTGTTTTTATACTATCGGCAAAAGTATGCAAAATGTTGAATGGAAGCGCTGAAACAAGCCGCGCCGCCTTTGCAGCACACAAGGCCACAGAGACGGCGCGGCATTTCAGCACAAGGAGCGCTTTAGGCGGAGTTCTGCACAGCAGGACTACTGCAGGGGGGCAAAGTACCCGGTTTCGTCCCGGCCGGAACGGTTCAGCAGATAGGTTTCCACTTCCACCGGCAGGTATTTCCGGCCGTACTCGGTACCGAGCGACGACGTGTAGGAAAGCTGGTACAGGCCGGACGGAGCAGAGATGATGTCATCCATCACGGAAGAAAGTCCCTCCGGACGGTACACGTAGTATTCTTTGCCCGTCGTGTTGGCAGTCATATACGAAATTTCATCTGCGGACGCGCCGTTACGCAGCAGCACCGTATTGAAGGAAATCGCATTGTTGTTCAGGTACGCCATCAGGTCGGAAAGGCTGTACTTGGTAAAGGCATTCTGCCCTACGTTTCCGGAAGAAACATAGATGATGCTGCGTTTCTTCTCGCCGTTGACAAGGCTGTTTGCAGCAAGGCGGATGCCAAGGTCAACAGAAACCTCGCCTGCATACGGTGCCTTCAGCGCCTTTACGGAGAAATCTGACAGATTCCGCGGGGATCCGGAGAATTCCGACACCGGCACGGCACCAAGCGTAATAATCTGGACATTTCCCCTGCCCTGCATGGAGCCGGCAATCTCGCGGACGGCAACATTCACCTGCTCCTCGTAGTTCTTCATGTCGTAGGAACGGTCGATGAGGAAGGTCACGTCGGCAACGTCATTATTGTTCGCGCTGCCGAGCAGTGTCATGTCTGCAACCGGGCGCTTGTTCTCGGTAATGAGGAAGTTGTTCTGGTTCAGGCCGACAATCGGCTGGCGCCTGCGGTTTTCGACCTTCACTTCAAGCGTCACTTTGGGGAAAGAGTCGGAGAACACGCGTTCCACCTGCACAAAGAAGCCGCCCACCAGCTCGGTCATCTTTGACATGATATAAATCTCGTTGGCCTTAAAATCCGTAACGACGATATTACCGTTGCGGTCAGAAACGGCACTTGTAATGCAGCTGGAAGCCTTGCCCGTCGTTGCATTTTCGTACATGGCACCGTTTGAGGTATCAATCGTGAGCACGCGGTTCATATCGGCAAGGATAAGGTAGCTGCCCCAGGTTTTCAGGCTTTCCGGGCGGACAAGGGTCTTCTTTTCCACAAGCAGGCCCATGTAGTTGCCGGAGCGGTCGAATTCAAAAATCGTGCCCTTTACGCTGTCCGCCACAAAGACACGGTCGTCAAGCACCGCAATTCCCGTCGGGGAGCGGAGTCCTTCAAAACTGGCGCTCTTTTCGCCAAAGTGCAGGAGCGGTTCACCGTCCGGATCAAAGACAACAACGCGGTTGTTCCCGAAATCCGTGACGTAGATGTTACCGTAGCTGTCTTCTGCAATGTACTGGGGGCCGATGAGATCCCCTTCACCACGGCCTTTCTTTCCGATGTGCTTGATATAGCTGCCCTTCCGGTCAAAGAGCGTCAGGCAGTCGCGGGCACTTTCGGTCACCAGCAGATTGCCGTTCCTCAGGCGGATAATGTCAACCGGGCGGTCAAGTCCTTCCAGCGGGCCGCGGACCCGGTCAAGTACGATACCGTTCACATCAAAGCGGACAAGCTCGTTTGACCCGTAGGCAACAACCCAGACAGAGCCGTCGTCATTGGGCAGCACGGAAATCGGCTGGCTGTAGATGAGCGATTTGCCGTTTGCACGGGGGAAAGAACCGGCTTCGGTATAGCGCTGGGCAAAACCATATTCCGTATCGGTAATGCGGCGGTCGCCCACGATTTCAATCTTGTTCTTCAGGAGCAGCCCGCCCCAGCCCTGGTCCTTGGCAAAATTCCACTGCTGCAGGGCGGCGCCCTCAATGCCGGACATATAGTATGCCTTGCCGAGCCATTCAAGGATGCGGTTCTCGCCCGGAAGGAAAGAAAGCGCTTTTTCGAATTCAAGGACGCTTTCGTTGTAGTTGCCCCGGTAGAAACTCTGCACACCGCGCCGGAATTCATCCTCTGCAAAGCCGGAATTTGCGGAACGCATGGTATCGTCTTCGCCGCGGGCCGTATCCTGCAGGTTTGTCTGCGCAAAAACGGAAGCGCCCAGCATGAGCGCAGCCGCAAAAGTCACTATACACTTCTTCATCATTCTTCTTCCACCTGTAGCGCTTCCTGAAGATGAGACGCTATAAGCTCATTCGTGTCATCTTTCTGATGTGCCTTCTCCAGATATTTCCTTGCTTCTGAATACAGCCCCATTTTATAGTACACCCAGCCCATGCTGTCAAGGCAGGCGGCACTGTCGGGGGCAAGCGAAAGCGCCCGCTGGCAGTAACCGACGGCCTTTGCAAGGTCGCGCTCCTCGTTGGCAAGCACATAGCCCAGTCCGTTGAGCGCGGTGGGATTGTTCTCATCAACGGCAAGCGCCTTATTATAGAAGTCAATGCATTTTTCAACGTCCCCGTCGTCCCACGCAATGTAGGCAAGGGAAGCGTACACGCTTGCAGTCCTGTAGCCCAGATCAAGCAGTTTGTTCAGCTCGAAATCCGCAAGCTTTTTCCGGCCGGTCGTGCAGTAGATAACAGCCAGCAGGTAACGGCACTGCAGGACACGCCTGCCGGAGGTCTCGTCCTCGGAACCGTCTTCCGCAGTTACAACCTGCTCAAGGTAGAGCAGCGCATCATCGTAGCGCTCAAGTTTGGCATAGCACAGTCCCACGTAATAGGCAACTTCCACCGGGTCGGCGGAATCATCCGGCGGCAGCGCAAGGAAGCAGGTGAGCGCATCCGCATATTTCCTGCCTTTATAAAGAGAAATTCCTTCCTGAAACCCGTTCTGGTCACCCATAATACACCCTCAGTCTGTGTCCTGCTGTGCAGCAGTTGCACAGCAACACTTGCACAGCAGCATGCGTCAGCATAGGATTCCGGCATGCCTGAAGTCAGGACTCAGCCGGTGCCCTCTGAAGGCAGCGCTTCACAGGACAAAGGCACCCGTATCTTTGCCGCAGAAGGATACGTCCGCAGAAGGCTCCGTATACAGCACGGAAACGGCTACGTATCCGTCACTCACGAGGAACGCGTCGCACCCTTCCCCTCCGAAGGCAGAGGCACTATTGCCGCCGATACAGGTACTGTATACATTTTCGTCATTTTTGCGCACGATGTTTACCCTATCTCCATGATATATCCGTTTTGCAAGGGAAGCAAAGCGGACTCCACGGTACGAGGCGGCAACCGGGGCATTTACATTGACAAAACGGCTGCAGCGCCCGCTTTCTGCATCGGGAGCGCCGCAGAGCTCCTTCAGCTGAAGGATGTTCTTTGCCGCAAAATCGGCAAGCGGCTCAAAATCGGCGGCGCAGAAGGGGCGGCTGCACCCGGAAGGCCGTTCCACGCTCAGCGCAGCAGCAGGAATACCGGAAAAAGCTGCCTGGCGTGCCGCGCCGCAGGTACCGGAGTATACGACATCAGTGCCAATGTTTCCCCCATGGTTGATGCCGGACAGCACTATGTCCGGAAGGGACGGCAGGTAGCCGCCCCGGAGCGCAGAATACACACAGTCCGCCGGAGAAGCATCCAGCGCATAGGCATGCCCGCCGCGTTCCTGCAGCAGATGCTCGCAGTTGATTGAAAAGGAGCAGGAAACCCCGGAGCGGTTGGAAACTGGTGCGACAATCCACACCTCATGCTCTGCGCGAAGACGCCGGGCAAGCACCTGCAGGCCGTCTGCATCAAAACCGTCGTCATTCGTCAGGAGAATCTTCATAGCAGGTGCACCCCCCGTGCCGGCTTCACCTCGTAGCACACGGCCTTAAAGCCGAAAATGCGCTCGTAGTCCTGAAGCTTTTCCCGGTATTTCGGCACGTCTTCCGTGCGCAGCACGCTGTACGTACAGCGGCCAAAGCCCTTTCCGGTAATCCGCCCGCAGTTGACCGGCGTGCGGAGGTCATCGGGACATTCATCCAGCTCCTGAACGCGCTTCAGTATCCAGTCAACTTCCGGGCAGGAAATGTCGTAGGAATCGCGGAGGTTTTCGTGGCTGTGGTTCACTGCCCGTGCAAAGCTCGCAAAATCATTGTCCTGCAGCCCCGCAAGCGCCTCCAGCACGAACTTGTGCTCATTCATGATGCAGACAAGCCTGCGCTTGGTGTCCTCGTTCACCACGGAAAGCACCTCACTGCGCTCAGTCCCGCTCTCTTCGTAGCGCCAGCCGCCGAAAACATTTGAGCGGCGCTCCTTCAGCTCGCCGAGCAGCAGGACATTCTCCGGCTGCAGCAGGCTTTCTTCGTTCCACGTGGTAATGCGCGGCACGCGGGCGTCGGTCAGCAGGATGGTTTTTCCCTTGAACTTGAAGGGAATGGTTTCGTAGTCATTCCGCGCATAATCGGTGAGCACCAGGGAATTTTCCTTTGAAAAAATTGCGGTAAAGTTGTCGGCCTTATAGTTCGTGCTGCCGAAGTACAGGCGGTTGGCACGTTCTATGACCTGCAGCAGCTCGTTCCGCGTGCAGCGGAAGCCGTACAAATCTTTGAGTGCCCATGCGGAGGCAACCTTAATGGCCGTCGTGATACCGAAGCCCGCAGAGGGCTGCACGCCGGAACTGACGGTTACATTCAGGCCGCCGCAGTCAAAACCGCCGCTGGAAAAGCCATAGATGATGGACTTGACGGCATTTGCCCACTTGTCTTCCTTGCGGAACTTGAGGGATGCAAGGTTTGCGCGCTTATGGTCATCCATCTGGGGAAAATAAAAACGGAGGTTCGTATCACTGCGCCGCGACAGGGCAACATAAACCGGCAGGTTCACCGCCATGGACAAGGTCTTGTCCTTGAAAAACCAGGAATGCTCCCCGATAAGATGAAAGCGCCCCGGCGCAACCGCCACGACATCGGGCTTTGTCCCGTATTCTTTCTGGTGTGCTTCTAAGACTTGTTCCATCTTTCCCTTCCCGACTTTATTTTATATTGAATTTTTCTTGCCAAGATAATAGTATAATATAATGAATTTGGTTATTTTACAAGTTTTTTATGCAATTTTTTCTGGAATTATGGAAGTGGCCGCGATTCCCAACGAGCTTCTGCCGCTCGGTTCGCCGTTCATCGCGCTGTTTTCCCTTGTTCCTCTGTACATAGCACTGTACCGCGCACGGACATGCCGAGAAGCCTTTCTGCTCATGTTCCTGCAGGCGCTCACCGTCCACCTTGGTTCAAGCTTCTGGCTTGCGAATTTCAGGGATTTTGCCGTGTTTACGCTGGGCGCAAGCGCGCTCGGAACGGCAGCCGAGGCAGGGCTGACAGGCATATTCTTTTTCCTGCATCCGCTCTATGAACGCGCCCATTCACGCCTGCAGGAGCCCGCGGGCCTCAGGCCGGGCGCACTTCCCGGCAGGATACTCTGGTTCTGCGCCGTGTGGATTACGTGGGAATGGTTTAAATCCACGGGTTTCCTTGCCTATCCGTGGGGAACGCTCTTTCTTGCCGCCTACCGCTGGAAGATTTTTACGCAGATTGCCGCCGTTACGGGTGTCTGGGGAGTTTCATTCCTCTATGCGCTGTGCTCGGCGCTGACGGCAGAAGGCATTATGCTGCTGGGCACGGTGACCCACGCACAGGCACCGCGCGCCGTGGTTTCTGCATACCGGCAGGCAGCTGCGTTCACCCTGTGCGCCTTTGCAGCCAGCGGCATATACGGGCTGTGCGAATGGTTCATGCCCCGGATTCCCGAAAAATACCTGCATACCGTCATCGTTCAGCAGAACATCGACCCCTGGGAGGCACCGGACAACGCCGGCGTAGAAATCTCTAAGCGGCTGACGGAGCAGACCGTCCGCAAGATGCGCAGCGAAGAGCAGGAACCCGACCTGGTTGTCTGGAGCGAAGGCGTGCTGAACCGCCCCTTCCCCTTTGCCCGTTACTACTACAGCGAAGAACCGGGCGAAGAAAGCCTGAGCGCCTTTATCCGCCGTATGGGGATTCCCTTCATCATCGGCGGGGATGCGCTGGTAAACCCCGCCAGGCGCCACTATGAAAACAGCGCCATTCTCTTTGACCGCAAGGGGGAATTCGCCGGATTCTACTCAAAAATCCACCTTGTTCCCTTTGCGGAGGCAATTCCGTTCCCGGACAATCCGCTCGTCCAGTTCTTCATGGAAGAGATTGTGAATTTTTCCGCAGGATGGTCAGCAGGCAGCCAGTACGTGCTGTTCAGGATTCCCGCAGGAAAGGGCGGATTTGCCGGCCGTCCGCTTGAATACGGGCGCCCCGCACAGGCTGTTATCCCGCTGAACAGCGACGGCTGCGCATACCCGCAGGTTACGGCGCAGTACACCGGGGAAACCGGCGAAAACCCGGACAATTTTGTCTCGTTTACGACGCCCATCTGCTTTGAAGATGCATTCCCGGATGTCTGCCGGAAGCTGCACAAAATCGGCAGCGAAGTGTTCATCAACATAACAAACGATTCGTGGTCGCAGACAAAATCTGCGGAATACCAGCATTTTGCGGCAGCAAGCTACCTTGCCATCGAATTCCGCAGCACGCTGGTCCGCTGCGCAAATGCAGGCTACTCCGTGGTGCTCGATCCGGCGGGACGCATACTGGCGGACATGCCGCTGTTTACGGAGGGCGCAATGGGGACGCAGGTGCCGGTGTACCGGCGCACACAAACCTGCTTTGCAGCCCTGGGGGACTGGTTTGCATGGCTGCTCATGGGGGGCCTTGCAGCCCAGGTGCTGTACATGCTCTGCACGTCCCGCCTGCCATGGAGGCGGAAGGGCATTCGGCTTTGCATACAGATTGAATTCAGGGAAACTGGTGGAGGACAAAACGCATGAAACTGACAACAAAGCTTTCGATTATCAGAAGCACATTCACCGCAGCACTTGCTGCAGTGCTCTGTGCACTCAGCCTGATTTCTTTGCCAGCAGCAGGAGGAAGGTCTGTTTCCCTGCAGCACATGGGCGCTGTCTTTGCCGGACTGCTTGCGGGCGGGGCACAGGGCGCCGGTTCCGTCGGCATCTTCCTGCTGGCCGGGATGTTCGGGCTGCCCGTGTTCCCCGGCAGGACGGGCGGCATGGAGGCCCTGCTTGCAGCCACCGGGGGCTTTACCGCGGGCTACTTCCTTTCGGCACTTGCAGCTGGGCTCTGTGCCGGTTCGCCGCGGCTGCAGGAACGCCGCTTTTCCGCAGTGCAATGGCTCCGTACAGCCGCCGGGGCAGTCCTTGGCTTTGCAGCCAGCTGGCTTCCCGGTATCTGCTGGTACATCCGCTGCATGGAGGCGGAAGGCAGGGCTGTCAGTGCCGCAGCGGCATGGCAGGAGCAGGTGCTGCCTTCGCTGCCGGGCGAAATACCGCTGCTTATCGCCGCCGTGCCGCTTGCAGCTGTCCTGCGCCCCGCCGCAGCCCGCCTGCTCTACCCCGACGATGACAAGGAAGCCGATGAACTGCTTGCCAGCCTCAGCAAAAAGCGCAAAGGGTAAAAGCTCCGCTGCAGCCCGGCGGGAAGCGGCACAATAATAAATTTCTGTTATCCCCCGTGGGTAAAAGCAAAAAAAGTTGTTTTTCTCTCTATATCTGTTACAATGAAACTAATTTGTGTGAAGTTCAGGAAGCCGGGCGGCCTCCTGAACTTCCAGGCACAATCCCAGCATCCTGAGAGGTATCAGCAATTATGGAACAAGAAGTTGTCTCCACCCGCCAGGCAGATGTAAACGCTGCCGTGCAGGATTTATGCGCAAAACTCAAGCGCAGTACGGATTCATACCAGGCAGTTATTTTTATGGCTGCAATAACGTATGATTTCGACAGGCTTTCCCAAGCTATAAAAGAACGCTTTCCCCACAGCGAGGTGCTGGGCACCAGTACTGCCGGGGAAATTTCGCCGGAAGGTTTTGCAAACGGCAGCATTGTCCTGACAACCATGTATTCCCCGGAAACCCAGGTGGCGGGCGCCATGGTGGAAAACGGCAGCACCTACCCCGTTACCGGCGCACAGGCACTAAAAAGCGCCCTGCAGCGCTGCGGCATCCGCTGCAAGGATCCTTCGTCCGGGAAGCATGCATTTGCCATCACGTTCATCAACGGCGTGTTCAATGCCGAAGAATCAATCCTTTCAACCTTCTATTCTATCATCCTGAATGACGCTTTTCCTCTTGCGGGCGGTACCGCAGGGTTCACCGGTGATACACCGCGGACATTCATAAGCTACAACGGCAAGGTTACAAAGGACGGAGCCGTCTTCCTGTTTGTGCACACAAACAGCCCCTTTGACATCCGGCAGGAAGATATTTTCCAGCCCACCGGCAAGAGCGTCTTTGTTACAGCATCAAACCCCGTGGAGCGCACCATATCGCTACTGGACGGCAGGGCGGCACAGACCGTTTATGCGGAAAAGCTGGGCGTATCAGAAAGCCGGGCCGAGCAGATGACGTTCGAAAATCCCTTCGGGCGCTACCTTGACGGAGACCTGAGGATAGCGGCGCTCGCCGGTTTTTCGCCCGACAAGAAAATATCGCTGTTTGCCCGCGTTGTGCCGAATTCCACGCTGGAACTCATGCACATCGGTGATCCTCTGAAGAAGGCGGAAGAAACCTGTGCCGGCATACGGTCGGTAATCAGCCGCCCCAAATTTACCCTGCTGATGACGTGCATCACGCGGACGCTGGCATTCGAGCGCATGGGCATCAGCCGCAGCATCATTGCAAAATACGCAGGCGCATTCCCCACGTTCTGCGGGTTTTCCTGCTACGGGGAACAAATCGGCCGGATCCACTGCAACCAGACACTGGTGACCGTGACAATAGGGGAATAATATGGAAACACAGGAACTTATAAAAAGCGGACTCGCGCTCACAGAAACACTCGTTGCCTACCTTGCAAAGGATGCCGTGGGAGCGGAATTTCTCAGCTCATACATCGGTAATTCAAATTCTGACTCGGATGCCGCGGACAAACAGAAAGAAACGCTCGGCAAGCTTACGCAGACCTCAAAGGACATGGAGCAGGCCGCATCCCAGCTGTCACAGCGCGCCGAAACGAACAACGAACGGCTGGGGAGCATCTTCACTGCCATCGAAAACCTGGGCAATTCCGTGGGGCGCATCGAAGAGGAGCAGCGGCGCTATGCAGAGCAGTTCAAGTCTGTCATTGAGCAGACCACGGAAATAAAGAAGCAGATTGACGAAATCGTGAACATTTCCGAGCAGACGAACCTGCTTTCTTTCAATGCATCCATAGAGGCTGCCCACGCAGGTGCTGCCGGTGCGGGTTTCCGCATCATTGCAAACGAAGTCAAGACACTGTCCGAGAATACAAAGAAATCCACCGACAGAATCCTTACGGACATGGACCGGCTTTCTTCCAGCATCATCGGGCTGGAAAAGGAAACCCGGAGCAACACGGATGCACTCACGGCGCTCAGCAAGGAAAGCTCCAGCACGCTGAAGGCCTTTGAAAGCGTGCGCAACATAAACTCCGCGAACAACAAGGATGTGGAGCAGATAAGCTGCGCCATCGCGACAAACCTGCAGGGAATCCAGACAATCGTCAAGGACATCCAGCAGGGAGAGGACGCTTCCCAGAAAAGGATTGACAATTTTGCAGACAGCGCCTCAAAGAATGCAATGCTTTTCAACGACCTCTATTCATTCGTCTATCAGCTGAAAGCCATTTTTCAGGAACTCCAGCGGCGGAACTAGCAGCAGCCCGCTGCAAGCACAGGCAGGGGCAGCATGAAACAATGCGCCCCTGCCTGCCTGCGTTTTTTAGAAGCTTCCCGGCAGCGCAAAACGCTTCGGCGGCCAGAAGCGCAGCCCCGCTTTCCCCAGAATAAGGCCCCTGTCCACCGCCTGAGGCTCAATGTTTGTATAGTAACTCATGGAATACGCGTCCTGCGCATACAGGGGAACCTGGTGCCGCGTATAGCTGTGGCGCATGTCGAGTGAATTGTAGCGGTTGTCACCCATCATAAAGTAGCAGCCGGCCGGCAGATAGCGGGGATTCCCGGCCTCATCGTCCGCCGGGAACACCGGCATGTTCCGCTGATCCATATCAAAGATGTAATCGGTCAGCGCCTGTGCCTGTTCGTACAGCCGGACAAGTTTTTCGTCGTTCATCAGGCTGCCGCTGTCCGCCGCACCGGAAAGGAAAAGCTCAGCCTGCCGCAGGATTATCCGGCCGGCGGCAAGTTTTACCATCACATTCAGCCGGAACAGGGAATCAGCATACAGATTGCCGCCTACAAGGTGGCTGCCGCTCACAGCGCCGTCTTCTGTATAGGAAGAAAGATTGTCCAGATTCTGGTACCAGCTGGTCATAAAATCGGTGAACCACTGGCTGCCGCCGTCCATGGAAAGCAGTTTGACCGTCAGGTCGACGATTCCTTCTTCTCCCCGCACAAGGCGGCCGTCAATAATGCCGGTGTAGCCGTCAAAGAGGTTGTAGGTTTCCGAATATGACTTGTAGAACGCAAGTTTATCCGCAGGGAACAGCGCCTGCACCTTGTCCGCATCCACACGCCCGCCGCGGGCAAGGACGGAAAAAAGGGCGGCAAGCCGCATGCATTCGTCCTTTGCAGCCGCAAGGTCAAGGGAACGCCGTTCGGCTTCCACGGCAAGCGTTGAGCGGTATTCATCCTCGCTGACGGGAAGCCATTCAACCTTTGCCCGCTCTGCAGCAGACAGCTCGTTCAGGTTCCACGCTGCCCAGGATGCATCCGCAGGCTCCTCACGGAACTCGCCTGATTCGGCTGTACGCACGTAAAGCTTGCCGTCCATGAGCATAAGCTGCTCGCCGGGCTGCCCCACCACGCGCTTCACCAGCGGATCGGCTTTCAGCTCACCGTTTTCGTCAGTATTCGTCTTTACCAGCGTAAATGTCAGCATGTAGACAAACTGTGACAACACGGTCTTTACCTCGGCCTTGCGGTCGGTCCGGTAATGCGGGTTACGGAACACAACGATGTCGCCGCGCTTATAGTTCTGGAAACAGGGCAGCTCAACGGCGCTCAGCGGAAATTTCGGCCCGGCGAGCGTCTTGAACACAAAGACCCTGTCTTTTATAAGGAAGGCCGGAACCATGGATTCCGAAGGAATTTCGTAGAGCTGGAACAGAAAAATGTTCAGCAGGATAATCATGAACACAGCCTGCACAAGCGCATCCGCCCATTCCAGCAGCTCAATGCCCACGCGGCGTACAGTGCTCCGAATCGTCGTGCATGCAGGCTTTTCCACAGGGATTTCAGACCAGCGGCCAAGCGCAGGAACGGCTTTTTCCCGGAGCAGGAAAAGGAGCACGCAGGATACCAGCGTCAGGGAAACCCACACCAGCGCACCGGCAAGATCCAGCACGAAGGGAGGGGCGGCATTTCCCGCACGCCGCAGCACAAAGGCACTGATGTACACAAACGGTTCGTACTGAAGGGCATGGCGGATTGCCGGAAGCTGCACCACTCCTTCCTTTCTGAGCAGCCGGACAACCGTCATGTAGGCGAGCAGCAGCGTAAACAGCAGGGACACAGGAAATGCAACAAGCGATATGTCAGCATGGAACGAAAGGCTCAGCAAGGTAAACAGGGCGGTGAGCGCAATATTTGCATATACAAAGAAAGAAATCTTTTTCATCAGAAAAGAACACTCCTGCAGCGGACGGAAGGCAGCACCTTCCAAAAACCGCGGATTTGTCTTTCAGTATACCGATTTACCGCCCCGCTATCAAGTTCAAAACAAGGGGCTGCCAGAGGCAAAACTTGCCCCCGAAACACATTTCCCCCGTAGTTCACGGCTTCAGCATGAGAGGATTTACACAGAGAATTTAGTATGATAAAATTTCCCGTATGGTGGAAGGGAATATATTCGAGGAGC
>CADCQA010000174.1 GCA_902803415.1 uncultured Spirochaetaceae bacterium
AGCTGTAGCGGTGGTAGTTATCAACGCAAAGGCGGAACACCAGGCAGACGCCGCCGTCAAAGGACGCAGCAAGCTCTTCGTCCTGCAGCAGGGAGCGCACCGTGTACCGGCTCTGCTTTACCGGAATGACGGTTCCCTCCTCTATGTTCCACGCAGAAAGCAAGCCGTCGCAGGGGGATGGCAGATGCTGCGGTTCCATGTCGAACGGGCGCCTGCCCTCCTTTATTTTCCGGCGGAAAAACTGATTAAACGTCCGAATGCCGTCCGTCTCATAGTCTGCAAGAACAATGCCGTTGCGCCGGGCAAAACCTTGTATCAGGAAGCCGGAACAGGGCGAATCAAGGAAGCGCCCGCACAGCCTGGAAACCGGGCGGGATGCAAGCACTTTCAGGAGCAGCCTTCCGGGCACCGTCTTGTAGAGGAAGTTCAGGACATTCATCGCGCGCTTACTGCCTTCTCATAACGATGAAGACAAAGGCAAGCGCTGCCGCTTCAACAGCTCCCACCACAATCATAATCAGGATGCCCTTCATCGTAGGCTTCTTCACCTGAATTCTGGAAACAAAGAGAAAACCCACCACAGCAAGGAACACAAAATACAGCAGCGTAAGGTCAGCCTTGCTGAAGATGTGCACCAGCAGTATCGTCGGGAACACAAGGGCCGCACTCGTAACAGGCAGCCCGATGTAGGTTTTAAGCACTTCACCCTTTTTGTCTGCCTTCTGGCGCTCTTCTTCAAGCACATTAAAATACGCAAGGCGAATCATTGCCGCAAGCGCATACAGTACGGCTATCATCGTAAGAATGATCTTTATAATAGTAGATTTGTCCGCCAGATGCAGGAAGCGGAAATCCGGGAAAATCGAAAACTCAATGCTGCTCCTGAGCATGGCAATTCCAATACAGGCCGGGAGTACCCCAAAGGCAACAAGGTCGGAAAGAGAATCAATCTGAATGCCGAATTTCTTCATCTGCTCCGTGCGGTTTTTCTTTGTACGCGCAACCTTGCCGTCAAATGCATCACACAGCCCGCAGAACATCAGGAAGAACATGCCCAGATAGGGATGCCCGATGTCGTTCAGGCAGAGCATGATTCCCGTGGTTGCGGAAAGCATTGAAAGGTAGGTAAGAACCACCGTATAATCATAGAACCCTATCATAAAGATCCCCCTTTATGTTTCTTCAAGTGAATCACTATATATCCAGCCACTACAGCAAAAAAACTGATTGCGACACACACGTAGAACGAAATTCCCCTGCTCACGGCAGCCAGATTATAGGCAGCATCGGCGTCCATGAACATCGTATAGCCGGAAAACATAATGTATTCAGAAATACCTATAGCTCCGGGAACCGGAATGAAGTTTGAGCCCAGCATAACATAGGTCTGAACCGCAAAGATATGCAGGCTGTCCCGCAGGTTGCCGCCAAGCGCCAGGAACGAAAAGACCGTAACAAGAATCTGAGCACCCCGCTGCAGAAGGTTCAGGGCATAAATCCTGAACAGCAGGAATTTTTTTCCTTTGAGGATGGAAACACATTCATTATAGCCCGCCACGGCAGCCGTCAGCTTGTTGCGGAGCTTGGCAGCACTGCGGCGGAAATGCAGCGTATACAGCACCACGGCACAGGCATTGCCAAGCCGCATCAGGATATGCTGGTTCTTCAGGAGCATGAGGAAGATCAGCACCAGGGCGGTCATGGCGCAGATGCCGAACACAATCATCAGTTTGCAGGCGATATTGAACTGCAAAAACACCTGCGGAAAGCAGAGCAGCGAAAGCAGCCCGATAGTGATGATGGCCAGCGTGTACATCGTCAGGTTCAGGATAAGCGCAACGGTAACGGCAAAGCCCGGAACACCGTCTTTGTGCATAAAATAGGCACTTGCCGGCTGCCCGCCGGATGCAGACGGAGTTATGGAAGAAAAATAGATGTCGGCCGAAGCATACAAAAAGCCCTTGCCGGGGGACGGCGAAAAACCGAGCGTCCGCAAAATCTGTACAATTGCCGTTCCCTCAAAAGAAATAAAGCAGAACATCCCCAGGAATGCAGGAAGCAGCCAGCAGGGAGATGCGCGCCGCAAGTTTATAAGGAGCTCAAGGAATGAAAGGTCGCCCTTCCTGAACACTGTATACACAGTAAGCACGGAAAGTACAAGAGCCAGAAGCGCCCAGAGAACTTTTTTTATAACATTCTGCCAGCTAAAATCAGAAAAACTGCCGTCCATTGGTTTCATCACCGGGAAAGTCCCAAAATCTACAGCCTTTTGAAACTTGCTCTATCTTACAAGAAACTGAAAATAAAGTCTATCGAGGTAGTTTCAAGCTTACTGAATTTTGAAACAGACCCG